>NZ_JBHTVC010000020.1:0-76503 GCF_042793275.1 Isoptericola sp. NPDC056578 | reverse complement strand
GGGACGTCCCTTTCCACGTCCCCGGGCCGGAGGCCCTTCTCGCACCGAGACCGGCCCCTCCGCGCGACGTCGCCCAGATCGCGGCCGCCCCCATCGCCTGGCTCCAGCAACGCCCCTGAGCAGTAGTTCCGAACAGGCCCTGGCTGACCCTCGCCACTGAAGAGGGGCGTCCGCCCCAGCCAGGAAACCGTCGCGGAGAGGCCGGTGTGCCCGCGGGCCGCAGCAGGGTGTGCCCGGAGGCCACCATGGACGGGCCTCGCTGCGTTCCGGACGGTGCGGCCCGGCCGGCTCACGACGCCACGGGCTGCTCGGTGCCGTGCCGGGCCTGGGAGCGGTACCGGCTCGGGCGCACGCCGTACTCCCGGGTGAATGCGGCGCTGAGGGCGTAGGCGTTGGAGTAGCCGACCTGACGGGCGATGGACTCGAGGGTGTCGTCGCGCTCCTGCAGGAGGTCCGCCGCCAGGCACAGCCTCCAGCCCGCGAGGTAGGAGATGGGCGGCTCCCCCATCGCCTCGGTGAAGCGGCGGGCGAAGGTCGCCCGCGAGACGCGGGCCCGGCGCGCCAGCGCCTCGACGGTCCACGCGCGCGACGGGTCGGCGTGCAGAGCCCTGAGCGCCGGGCCGACCACCGGGTCTCCCGCGGCCCCGTACCAGGCGGGGGCGGCGGCCTGGGGCAGGGCGAACCAGTCCCGCAGGGCCCCGATCAGCAGGATGTCCAGGAGCCGGTCGAGCACGGCCTGCTGGCCGGGCTCCTGCCGATCGAGCTCGCTCTCGAGCAGGTCCAGCGTGCGGGCCCTCTGCTGCGCGCGGGGCACCACGAGCACGGGCGGCAGCGCACCGACCAGGCGCTCGGCGATGCGGCCCGAGGTGCGGAACGACCCGGCCAGCAGCGCGTGCTCGGCCACCAGGGGCGACGTGCCGCCCGCCTCACCGTGGCCGAGACGTTCCTGCTCGAGGAGCTGCCCGGACGCGTCGTCGCGGACGCCCTCCGCGGTCAGGGCGCAGATGGGGTGACCGCCGCCCTCGCGGTCGCTGGCCAGGAGGGCACTGCCCTGCCCGGTGAGCACCGCGAGGTCCCGGGTGCCCAGGTGGACCGGGTCGGCGTCGTCGTGCAGGACCCACCCGTCACCCCGGAGCATCGCCACGAGCGTGATCGTGGGGCCCGCCTCGACGCAGACCGACCACGGCGCGGTGAGCACGTCCTGCCCGATGAGGGAGCCCGAGGCGCGGAGGTTGTCGAGCACTTCCGTCAGGGTGTCCACCCTCACGAGGTTAGACGACGACGTATCTGGTTCAGCGTTCCAACCATTCTCCGTCTCACGGGCGAGGGGTGGACTCGACTCGTACCCGAGGAGCCCGGCCCCGCACGACGCACCGGGCGAGGCTCCGATCCGCTCCCACCTCTGGAGGTCACGATGTCCGTCGACCAGACGCCCACCCCCGGCTCCGCGCTGTGGGTCCTCGCGCACCCGCGCCGCAGCTCCCTCAACGGCCACCTGTACCGCGCCGGCGTCGAGGCGTTGTCCCGGGACCACGACGTCGCGACGTCGGACCTCTACGAGCTGGGCTTCGACCCCGTGCTCGGTGCGCGGGATCTGGGCGAGCTCGCGGACCGGCCCGGCAACCTGGCCACGCTGGCCGGGGAGGCCTACGCCCGCGGCCAGACCGCCCCGGACGTGCGGGCGGAGCACGAGAAGGTCGCTCGCGCGGAGCTGCTCGTGCTCCAGTTCCCGCTGTGGTGGTACGGGCCGCCGGCGATCCTCAAGGGTTGGCTGGACCGCACCTTCACGGAGGGCTTCGCCTACGACAACGGCCTCGACCCGGTGCTCGGGCTGCCGCGACGGTACGGCGACGGCGGGCTCACGCGGCGCAAGGCGCTCATCGTGGTGACCGTCGGCGAGGACGAGCGCACGCTGGGACCCCGGGGTGTCAGCGGCGACCTCGACTCCCTGCTCTTCCCGCTCACCCACGGCGCGCTCTGGTACGTCGGGATCGAGACCCTCGACCTGCACGTCGTGCACGACGCCGACTCCCTGGACGCCGCAGCGGCGGAGCGCGAGGCGCAGCGGCTGCGTGCCCGGCTCGCGGGGATCGGCACCGAGCGCGGCCGGCCGTTCCGCCGCCTGCGCGACGGCGACTACCCGTCGGACCTCCGGGCGCTGCACCCGGACCTGCTGCCCGGCCGCACCGACCTCGGCATCCACCGTGCCGAGGCGCCGGGGAGCCTCGGGCTGCCTGCCTGACGCCGCACCGGTCGCAGGCGGTTCGCGCGACGATGTCGATCCGGGCCGCGGCCGTTCGACCTCGGAGTGACAGCAGTGAAGGCCACACGACAGGAGCGGGACCATGGCACGAGAGCTCGTCTACACCGGATTCATCACCCTCGACGGCTCGGTCGACTCTCCGGGCGGGACGGCCGAGGGCCACCCCGGGGGCGGGTGGGTGGTCGACACCGAGTTCCTCCCCGAGGCGTACGCGCTCAAGGGCGAGGAGCTCGAGGAGACGACGGCCCTGATGTTCGGTCGTCGCAGCTACGAGGCGTTCTCGGCGGTCTGGCCCGGTTCCGACGACCACGCGGCGTACCGGGACCTCCCGAAGTTCGTCGTGTCGTCGACGCTCGACGACGACGCCCTCGTCGACGGCTGGGGTCCGACGACGATCCTGCGCGGCACGCAGGACGTCGCCGCCCTCAAGCAGACCGACGGCGGCCCGATCTTCATCCACGGCAGCGCGGAGCTCGCGCTGCGGCTGGGCGAGGCCGGCCTCGTCGACCGCTACAACCTGCTGGTGTTCCCGTACCTGCTCCCCGGGGGGAAGACGATCTTCGGCACGAAGGGTGCGGACCGCCGCGCCCTGTCGTTGCGGGAGTCGGCCGCGTACGCGAACGGCGTGGTCAAGCTCGTCTACGACGTCGTGCGCTGACGGCGTCTCAGGAAGCCGTTCCGGAGACGAGGTTCAGCAGCCGGCTGGCGACGAAGGCGGTGACCGTGGTCCAGCCGACGATCGCCACCGCCTGCCAGACGAGCACGCGCGCCTTGCCGACGCCGGACGCCACCAGCATCGAGGCCGTGAAGTGGGTGGGCAGCAGCAGCGGGCCGAGCAGGCTGACGCCGGGGACGCCGTAGCGCTCGTAGGCGCGCTGGAACTTCGCGCGGCGCGCGTCGCGGCGGTCCTCCGCCGGTGCGAGCGCGCCCTGGCCGCCCGGCGCGGGACCGGAGCCCACCGGGACGGGGCTGCTCTGCCGGGCCTTCGCCCGGCGGCGGTTCACGACCGCGTCACGGGCGCCGGCGCTGGCGAGCACGACGGCGGTGACGGCGAGGAAGTTGCCGAGCATCGCGGCGACGGCCGCGACCGCGGGATGGATCCCGCCGATGATGCCGATGGTCGCGCCGCCCTCCCCCTCGATGAAGGGGACCATGGCCGCGACCGCGACGATCAGAGGCTGGACCAGGTCGGGTACCTGGGCGACCAGGTCCTGGAAGGTGTCGACGAGATTCACGAGGTGCTCCGGGGGTGTCGGGGGCGTGTCGGACGATGCACCCAGTCCACCCGCGAGCGAGAAGGCTCGGTAGTGCCCGGAGTCACCGGTTCCCGTGCCGATCGCACGCCTCGGCCGTGACATCTGTCATGGGGTCGGCCGGCAGGGACGGGGAGACGGCAGGTCCGTCCCCGGAATGCGGTGGTGGTGGGCGAGCGGCCGCGCCACGATGACGTCATGTCCGGGCCGGTCGCCATCGTGGAGATCGCGTGCGACGAGTCGGGCTTCACCGGGACGAACCTGCTGGACCCGGCGTCGCCGGTGATCGCGCACGCGGGGGTGGACCTCACCCGCGACGAGGCGGCGGCCGTGCTCGGCACGCTGCGGTCGCGGTTCAACCATCGCCGGACGACGGAGCACAAGGCCCACCTGCTGCTGCGGCCCGGGCAGCCGGAGGCGGTGGCGTGGTTCCTGGCGGAGCTCGCGGGACGCTCGACGGTGCACGTCGTCGACAAGCGCGACCACGTCGCGGGGCGGGTGCTCGACCTGCTCACGGGCGAGCCGTCGTACGTCGACGGGACGCGCCTCGGTCACGACCGCGTCCGCGCGGTCGCCGTCCTGCGGGAGCGGGCCGACGTCCTCGCCGCGTTCGTCGCGATGACCCACCTCAAGCACCGGCGCCGGCCGGACCGCGCCGCCGTCGACCGGTTCCTCGCCCTGGTCCCGGGCGTGGTGGCCGACGGGGTGCCGGAGCTGGCCGGCGTGGCCCGGCGCGACGTCGTGGCGGTCCTGGACCGGCTGCTCGACGGCGACCCCGCCGTCCCGCCCCCGCTCGAGCCGCTGGTGCCGGCGCTGGCCGAGACGGTGCTGCGGTGGAGCGACGGCCGCCGCTCGGTCGTCGTCGTGCACGACGAGCAGAGCGCGCTGACGCGGCAGCGCACCGCCGTCCTGGCCGCGACCCTCGCCGCGGCGGTCTCGCCCGCACCGCCGCCGCTCCTCGGGGTGCGGCAGGTGGACTCCCGCCGCGATCCGCGCGTGCAGGTGGCCGACCTCCTGGCCGGGTGGGCGCGGAGCTCCGCGGAGCCCGCCGCCTGACGTCCGGCGGTCCCGTCAACACACGTCGATCCGCGGACCGGGTGAAATTGGGGGTTGCGCTCCGGGAAACCGGTCCCCTACGGTCAAGAAACCGGTTGCTGTGATCTGTTCGTAACCAATGTGGGTTCGGACAGCGGTCGTTCCGCCGAGCGGAGCGGCCCCGGCACCGGCTGCAGGTCCCGCGTTCGACGACGAAGGTGAGGCAGCAACGATGAGACGGCACGCGAAACGACGACTTCTCGCGGCGGGGGTGACGACGTCACTGGTGGCCGCGATCGGGGTCACCGCGATGACGCTCGGCGCCCAGGCCGCGGAGGGTGGCGTGACCGGGTTCGCCACCCAGAACGGCGGCACGACGGGCGGCTCCGGCGGCTCCGTCGTGAGGGCGACGACCGGCACCCAGATCCACGAGGCCCTGTGCGGCCGCGCGTCCGAGGACACCCCGATCACGATCCAGGTCGAGGGCACGATCAACCACGGCAACACGAGCAAGGTCTCGGGAGACAGCTGCAACACCGCGGACGGTGTGATCGAGCTGAAGCAGATCAGCAACGTCACGCTCGTCGGGGTGGGCAGCGGCGCGACGTTCGACCAGGTGGGCATCCACATCCGCGAGGCCAGCAACATCATCATCCAGAACGTCACGGTCAAGAACGTCAAGAAGTCGGGCTCCCCGACGTCCAACGGCGGCGACGCGATCGGCATGGAGTCCGGCGTCTCGAACGTGTGGGCGGACCACGTGACGCTCGAGGCCTCGGGCGGCGAGTCCGAGGGCTACGACGGCCTCTTCGACATGAAGGGCGACACGAAGTACGTGACGCTCTCCTACAGCATCCTTCGCGGCTCCGGCCGCGGCGGCCTCGTCGGCTCGGGCGACAGCGACCTGGGCAACGGGCCGGTCACCTACCACCACAACCTCTACGAGAACATCGACTCGCGCCTCCCCCTGCTGCGCGGGGCGACGGCCCACATCTACAACAACCACTACGTCGACATCCACGAGTCCGGCATCAACGCGCGCGCCGGCGGCAAGGCGAAGGTCGACAGCAACTACTTCCAGGACTCGAAGGACGTGCTCGGCACGTTCTACACCGACCTGCCCGGCTACTGGCAGGTCGCCGGGAACACGTTCGACAACGTCACCTGGTCGGAGCCGGGCGAGGACAACAACCCCGCCGGCCCGAACCCGACGTCGACGACGACGGTCAGCATCCCCTACGACTACTCGCTCGACGACGCCGGTTGCGTGCCGGACGTCGTCGCCGCGACCGCCGGGGCGAACAAGGGCCTCAGGGTGTCCGACGGCTCGTGCGAGGCGACGACGCCGGAGCCGACCGACCCGCCGACCGGCGAGCCCACGGACCCGCCGACCGGCGAGCCGACCGACCCCCCGACGGACGAGCCGAGCGGGGCCAACCTCAGCCTCGGCGCCGGCGCGGACGGCTCGTCCAAGGCGTCGGGCAGCAGCTTCGGCAACGTGACCGACGGCAACCTGAGCACGTTCTGGTCGCCGTCGAGCACCACGGGTCGCGTGTCCGTCAAGTGGTCGACCCCGCAGACCGTGTCGCAGGCCAAGGTCGTGGAGGCGGCCGGCTCCGCGGGCACGATCACCGCGTTCCGCATCGTCAACCACGACACCGGCGCCGTGCTCGCGACCGGCAGCCGCGCGGGCGTCGTCAACCTGCCCACGACCACGCTGAGCAAGCTCGACCTCGAGATCACCAGCGCCTCCGGCACGCCGAAGGTGGCCGAGCTGGAGACGTACGCCGGCCAGGGCTCGACGGACCCGACCGACCCCACCGACCCGACGGACCCGACCGACCCGGAGCCGACCGACCCGCCGACCCCGAGCGGCGAGGTCATCTACGCGGCGCCCGACGGCTCGGCCGGCGCGGCGGGCACGGAGGCCGACCCGACGACGGTCGCCGCGGCGATCGCCGCCGTGGAGCCGGGCGGGGCGATCTACCTGCGCGGCGGCCAGTACGACCTGGCCGACACGCTCACGATCGAGCCGGGCAACGACGGCACGTCGTCGGAGCGGACGCTCCTGTCGGCGTACCCGGGCGAGACGCCGGTGCTCGACTTCTCCGCGCAGGCCGAGGACTCCGCCAACCGGGGCCTCGCCATCGGCGGCAACTTCTGGCACGTGTACGGGATCACGGTCCAGAACTCCGGCGACAACGGCATCCTGCTCGGCGGCGACGACAACGTGATCGAGCGCGTCGTCACCCGCGGGAACGCCGACACGGGTCTGCAGATCGCCCGCCTGGTCGCGGGCGCGCCGAAGGCGGAGTGGCCGGCGAACAACCTGGTGCTCTCCTCCGAGTCCTACGACAACGTGGACTCCGACGGCGAGGACGCGGACGGCTTCGCGGCCAAGCTGACGGTCGGCGAGGGCAACGTGTTCCGCGACTGCGTGTCCCACAACAACATCGACGACGGCTGGGACCTGTACGCCAAGTCGGACACGGGCCCCATCGGCGTGGTGACCATCGAGGACTCGCTCTCCTACGACAACGGCACGCTGTCGGACGGCTCGCAGGCCGGCAGCGGCGACCGCAACGGCTACAAGCTGGGCGGCGAGGACATCCCCGTCGACCACGTGGTGACGGGCAGCATCGCCTACGAGAACGGCAAGCACGGGTTCACGTACAACAGCAACCCGGGCTCGATCACGGTCGCCGACAACGTGAGCATCGGCAACGAGGAGCGCAACTTCAACTTCGACGAGGGCAGCCACCGGTTCAGCGGCAACGTGTCGTGCGACAGCGGCTCCAACGACCGGATCGTCGGGAGCGACGACGGCACCAACGAGTTCTGGTCCGGCTCCAACAGCGCCGCCTGCGGCGCCTACGCGGGCGACCTCGACTGGTCCTTCGCCGCGGACGGCACGCTGGAGGTGACCTTCGGCTGAGCCGACCCGCTCTCGACGGAGCGCCCCTCGCGGGCGCACCGTCACCCCGACCCCGGCCGGCCCGTCGACCCCTCCGACGGGCCGGCCGGTCCCATGACCGGGCCGTGGGCGTCCGCTCTGCGCACACCCGTGGCGGTCCCGTGGCATCCTGGCCACGTCCGTGACGTCGAGGCCAGGAGACAGCAGATGAGCAGCGGTGCGGGCGGCCGCGGCAGGCCGTCGATCCTGGGGTCGATGGACGTCCCCGACAGCATCCGGTCGCGCGTCCTGGTGACGTTGCGGGAGGCGATGGTGGCCGGCGAGCTCGAGCCCGGGGCCATCTACTCGGCCCCGGCCCTCGCCCAGCGGCTGGGCGTCTCGGCGACCCCGGTGCGCGAGGCGATGATGGAGCTCACCCGCGAGGGGCTGGTCGAGACGCTGCGGCACCGGGGCTACCGCGTGGTGGAGCTCGGCGACGTCGCGCTCGAGGAGATCCTCCAGATCCGCGAGCTCATCGAGGCGCCGACGGTGGCGCGCGTCGCGACGCTGGCGACGGCCGCCCAGGTGCGGGCGCTGCGCCCCCTCGCGGACCGCATCGACGCGACGGCGGCGGCCGGCGAGCTGCAGGAGTTCGTCGCGGCCGACACGGCCTTCCACACCGAGGTGCTCGCCCTCGCGGGGAACGAGCGCCTGGTCGAGGAGGTCCGCCGGCTGCGCGGCATGTCGCGGCTGCTCGGGCTCCAGGGCCTGCACGAGGAGGGTCGTCTCGTGGCCACGATCCGGGAGCACCACGAGCTGCTCGACCTCCTGGAGGCCGGCGACGCGGCCGGCGCGGAGGCGTGGATGCGCCGGCACCTGAGGCACGTGCGCGACGTCTGGTCGGGGCAGGGCTCGGGCGCGTCGTCGAGGGCCTCGGCGGGTCCGGCGGGCGACGCCGCCGACGCCGGCTGACCGGGATCCGCCCTGCTCACGACGCGGGAAGCCCTTGCGTCCGCGGTCGGTGCAATTGTACGTTGCACGCCATTCGAGGCCCCCGACGTGGCGGGCCGGACGGGAGCAGGCGCGTGACTTCGCAGCAGTCCACGGTCGGGAAACCGGCCACCAACCTCCGGGTGCTGGTCGGCAGCCTCTCCGGCAGCGCGATCGAGTGGTTCGACTTCTTCCTCTACGCCACCGCGGCGGCCCTCATCTTCGACAAGCAGTTCTTCCCGACGGACGACCCGGCCGTCTCGCTGATGCTGTCGTACCTGTCGCTGTCGCTGACGTTCTTCATCCGCCCGTTCGGCGGCATCGTCTTCTCCCACATCGGCGACAAGATCGGCCGCAAGAAGACGCTGGTCATCACGCTCTCCCTCATGGGTGGCGCGACGATCGCGATCGGCCTGCTGCCCACGTACGCGCAGGTCGGCGTCCTCGCGCCGGCGCTGCTCATCCTCTGCCGCGTCATCCAGGGCCTCGCGATCGGCGGCGAGTGGGGCGGCGCCCTGCTGCTCGCCTACGAGTACGCGCCGGAGAACCGCCGCGGCTTCTTCGGCTCCGTGCCGCAGACCGGCGTGACCATCGGCATGCTCCTGTCGACCATCGCCTTCGCGCTGGTCACCTCGCTGCCCTCCGCGGCGTTCGAGTCCTGGGGCTGGCGCCTGCCGTTCATCGCCTCGGTGGTGCTCGTGTTCGTCGGCCTGTGGATCCGCAAGGGCCTCGCCGAGACCCCCGCCTTCCGGGAGGCCAAGGCGAGCGGCGACGTGGCCAAGCTCCCGATCAAGGACACGCTGCGCGACCACTGGCGCTCCGTGCTCGTCGCCGTCGGCGCCAAGGTCGTGGAGACCGGCCCGTTCTACATCTTCGCCACGTTCGTCGTGAGCTACGCGACCGGCACCCTCGGCATGCAGCAGTCGGTGGTCCTCAACGCCGTGAGCGCCGCCGCGTTCGTCAGCACGCTGGCGATCCTCGCGATGGGAAGGCTCTCCGACCGGCTGGGCCGACCCGCCGTCTTCCTCGGCGGCACCGTGCTCATCGCGCTCTTCGCGGCGCCCTTCTTCCTGCTGCTCGACCTCCAGGTCGACTGGGCCGTCTACGCGGCCGTCGTCATCGGGCTGGGCATCGTGTGGCCCCCGGTCACCGCCACGCTGGGCACGCTGATGTCCGAGACCTTCACCACCCGCGTGCGCTACACCGGCGTCACGCTCGGCTACCAGATCGGCGCCGCGCTGGCGGGCGGCACCGCGCCGCTGCTCGCGACCTGGCTGCTCTCGCGGTTCGACGGCGCCTGGTGGCCGATCGCCGTGTACATGGTGGGACTCGCGGTCGTCGCGCTCGTCGCCGTGTCCCTGTCCGGCCGGGTCGTGCGCCTCGAGCGCGCCCGGATCGAGGCGCGCGAGGCGCGCGAGGAGGTGGCCGCGTGACCGGGCTGCCGTTCGTCACGGCCGACGAGGTCCGCCGCCGGGTCGGGCCCGACGACGCCCGCCGGCTCGTCGAGCGTGCGCTGCGCGACGGCTTCGACCCCGCCGACGACCCGGCCCGGTCGTCGGTGGCCGCCGGCGCGGGGCACCTGCTGCTCATGCCGTCGGTGCTGGGCGAGTGGGCCGGGGTCAAGATCGCGTCCGTGGCGCCGGGCAACCCCGCGCGCGGCCTGCCGCGCATCCAGGCGACCTACCTGCTGCTCGACGCCGCCACGCTCACGCCCCGGTTGCAGCTCGACGGGTCGGCCCTCACCGAGCTGCGCACGCCCGCGACCTCGGCCGTCGCGGCGGACCACCTCGCGGCGCCGGACGCGCGGCGCCTGGTCGTCGTCGGCACCGGGCCGCAGGCCGTCGAGCACGCGGTCGCGATGGCGGCGGTGCGCGACCTCGACGACGTCGCGCTCGTCGGCCGCGACCGCGGACGCCTGACGGCCGCCGTCGACGGCCTCGTCGCGCGCGGGATCCCCGCCCGCGCGGGGAGCACCGCCGACGTCGCCGACACCGACCTCGTGGTGTGCGCGACGTCGGCGGGCGAGCCGCTCTTCGACGGCGCCCTGGTGCGCGACGGCGCGTGCGTCGTGGCCATCGGCTCGCACGAGCCCGACCGTCGCGAGCTCGACGCCGGGCTCATGGGTCGGGCGCTCGTCGTCGTCGAGGACCGCGCGACAGCGATGCGCGAGTGCGGCGACGTCGTGCTCGCGGTCGAGGAGGGCGCGCTAGAACCGGACGCCCTCGTGCCGCTCGCCGACGTCGTGCGCGGGCGATCCCGCGCCACGGACCGGCCGAACGTCTTCAAGGGGTCCGGCATGTCGTGGCAGGACCTCGCCGTCGCGGTGGGCGTCGCGGAGGCGGCCGGGCGCTGACCGGGCGGGCTCAGCCGAGGCCGAAGAACGTCGCGGCCTCGGCGAGCACCTCGCCCGCGCGCTCGGTGCCGACGAACCCGTGCTCGGCGCCGGGCAGCTCGACCAGCCGGCAGGGCACGCCGTCGCGGCGGCAGGCGTCCGCCAGCGCCCGCGCCTCGGGCAGCAACGAGTCCCGCTCGCCCACCGCGACGAGGGTCGGGGGCAGCCCGCGCGCGGACCGGTGCAGCCGCGGCGCGTCCGCGGGGTCGACGCCGGTCCACGCGCGCATGGCGTACGTCGACAGCTGCCGGCCCGGTCCGCCCGGCAGAGCGTCGTCGTAGGACTCGAGCGACAGGTCGAGGTTGGGGTTGGTGAGCAGCAGGCCCGCCGGCCGGTGGGCCGGGCGCGACGCGGCGAGGACGGCGACGGCGCCGCCCGCGGAGTCGCCGGCGAGGTAGACGCGGTCGACGCCCGCGCCGGCGAGCAGGTCGAGCGCGGCCACGGCGTCCGCGACGGCGTCGTCGAGCGTCGCCTCCGGCGCGAGCCGGTAGTCGACGGCGAGCACGACGACGCCGAGGGCGTCGGCGGTCCGCCGGCACCAGCCGTCCTGCAGCTCGAGGTCGCCGAAGAGGCCGTACCCGCCGTGCAGGAAGACCGCCGCGGCGCCGGGCTGGTGGCGGTCGGGGGTGTAGCGACGCATCGCGACACCGTCGTGCGCCAGGTCGTTCACCGTGCCGGCGAACGGCTGCCGCGGGCGGGCGACGGCGCGCTCGTACGCGCCGCGCCGCAGCGCCCCGACGTCGGGCACGCCCTCCGTCCCCGGAGCCACCGGACGCACCTCCCCCCGGCCGTCAGGCGCGGATCGTCCGGGCCACGAGGCGCACCGTGATCCCCAGGAGCAGCAGCCCGAGGGCCAGCAGCGGGAGGGCGCCCCCGCCGAACCCGGTCTCAGGCAGCTGGCCGCCCGGGGTCTCCGGCGTCGTCGGACGGGCCGTGTTCGTCAGCGTGACGGCGTTGAGCCGCTCGTCGTTCGCGTGGATCACCACCCAGCCGTCGTCGTCGGCCTCGAGCTCCTGGCCGTCGATCGCCCAGCGCGGCGTCGCCCAGGTGGCGTCGTCGACGGCGGGCGGGTCGGCCTCGCGGATCTCGACCGTGGTGCCCAGCGGGACGTCGTCCGCCTCGAACGGGTCACCGAGCACGAGGTCGCCCTGCTGGACCGGGCCGTCGTCCACGCGGTACTCGACCGGGAAGCGGGTGCCGTCGGGCAGGTCCGTGCCCTCGACCAGCTTCTCGATCCGCAGCGTCGTCGTGGGCACGGCCGAGTTCGTCACGGTGAACGTCGTCGTGCCGGTGCCCTCGTCGATCGTGAGGCTGCTGCCCGGGGACCAGGTCGGGACGGCCCAGGTCCACCCGTCGGGCAGCGCGTCGTCCGACGGCTCCTCCTCCGTGACGCGCACGGTGGTCCCCACGGGGAACGCGCGGTCCGGGCCGACGGCGGTCCCGTCGGTCGGCACGCGCAGCACGCCGTCGTCGGTGCTGCCGTCGGGCAGGGTGGCCGTCCACGGCACGTCGAAGCCGTCCGCGCTCACGTCGCCCGGCTCGGCGCCCTCGAGGGCCTTCGCGACCTCGAACGTGCCGTGCTCCACCGTGGCGGAGTTGGTGACGGAGACCGCCGCCGTCTCGTCGGCGCCGACCGTGATCTCCGCCGGTGAGATCGTCGGGGTGCCCCAGTCCCAGCCGGGCACGTCGGGCAGCACCGGTTCGTCGAACGTGACCGTCGTGCCGGCCGGGAAGTCGACCGGGTCGCCGGTGGCGTCGGTCGGCGCGACGGGCTCGCCGTCGGGCGCGAGCGTGGTGGACCCGCTGGTCGTGGTGCCGTCGACGTAGGTCGCGGTCCAGGCCACCGTGAACTCCAGGCCCTCCGGCACGTCCTCGGCGACCGGCCCGTCGAGGGTCTTGGCCACGGTGAACGACCCTGTGGGGACGCTCCCCACGTTGGTCACCTCGAGGGCGACCGTCGGGCCGCCGGAGAGCTCCAGCGGGTAGAAGCCGTCCTCGTCGGGGTCGGTGAGCGGCTCGCCGTCCACCGAGAGCACCGGGTCCTCCCACACGATGCCGTCGTCGAAGGACGGGTCGTGCTCGCGCACCCACACGGTGGTCCCGGCAGGGATGGGCTCGTCGTCCAGCAGGGTGGTGATCGTCACCGGGTCGCCGACGGCGATCTCGCGGACGCGCCCCTCCCGCGGGCCGCCGGGCGGGTCGAACGTGTACTCGACCGAGAACTGGAGGTTCGGGTCGACCGGGCCGTCGACGTCGAGCACCTTGACCACGCTGAACCGCGCGGTGGCGGGGACGACGGTCTCGTCGACGAGGATGTTGGTGACCATGTCCTCGACCACCTGGTCCTCGCGGTCGATCGTGAACGTCGTGCCAGGGCTCCACGACTCGTCGCCCCAGGTGGCGCCGTCGGGCGGGACGCCGCGGTCGGTCTCCGCCACGGTGACCTCGGTGCCGACCGGGAAGGTGACCTCGTTCCCGGCGTCGTCGACCGGCCCCGTCGGATCGAACGACCCGTCCTCGTTCGCGACGAGCTCGATGGTGCCGCTGCTCTCGTTGCCGTCCGGGTCGACGGCGGTCCACCCCACGGTGACGGTGGTGCCCTCGTCGACGTCGATCGGGTCGTCCAGGGTGGCGACCACGGTCTTGACGACCTGGAACGTGCCGCGGGTGCGTTCCGCCGTGTTGGTCACCGTCGCGTCCACGACGGCGTCGCCCTCGTCGGTGATGGTCAGCGACGACGGCGACACGGACGCGCCCGTCCAGTCCCAGCCGGGCACGTCGCCCGGGGGCCGTTCCTCGAACGTCACGACCGTGCCGACGGGGAAGGTGCTCAGCGTGCCGTCCACGTCCTGCGGGCGCACCGCGCCGCCGTCCGCGGGCAGGTCGAGCGTGCCGGAGCCGAGCACCTCGCCGTCCGGCGACGTGGCGGTCCAGTCGACCTGGAACGTCGTGCCGTCGGGCAGGTCGTCGGCGCCGATCCCGTCGAGCTCCTTGGACAGCTCGAACGTGCCGTGCGGCTCGCCGCACGGCACCGTGCCCGCGAACATGAAGGAGTGCACCTCGCCGCCCAGCAGGGTGACGTCCTGCCCCACGACCTGGCCGTCCAGGGGCGCCGCGTCCACCGTGACGTTGGCGTTGGGCGCGAAGATCGACCCGTCGATGCGCTCCCCGGTGTGCGCGACGGTCACGTCACCCGTGACGGCCGACAGGTCCCACAGGATGTACGGCGAGTACTGGCCCTGCGGGTCGACCCGCAGCCCCTGCACGTCCGTCGTCCCGGCGGGCACGCGGATGATCAGCGGGTTCTGCTGACCCGGCACCGCGCTGCCCGCAGAGAACTGGAGGAG
This sequence comes from Isoptericola sp. NPDC056578, assembly GCF_042793275.1. NCBI lineage: Bacteria > Bacillati > Actinomycetota > Actinomycetes > Micrococcales > Promicromonosporaceae > Isoptericola > Isoptericola sp. NPDC056578. The sequence continues at coordinate 62,330 of NZ_JBHTVC010000020.1, read as the reverse complement.
GTCGGCGCCCGCGACGTCCTCGTACGCCACGACGTTGGGCCGGTCGGAGGCGAGGAGCGAGAGGACCTTCCGTGACCCGTCGTCCTCGGCGACGGTCACGTGGTTCACGTCGTGGCCGCCCGGGTCCGTGATCGTCGCGAGGCACGCGGTGGTGTCGTCGAGGCTGGCGTCCTGCCCGGCCTGCACGTACCCGGCGACGACGTCCTGCGTGTCGCCGGTCTGCTCGGTGAAGATCGAGGTGTTGCTGCCCGTCGGAGGCTCCGCGTCGGCGGGGAACGTCTGCGCGGTCGCGTCGATGAGGGGTGGGTTGGAGCCCTGCTCGGACTCCCGCACCCAGCCCTCGCCCCGGGCCGACGTGGCGTACGGACCGAGGTCACGGTCCACCGTCTTGAGGGTGCCGACGTTCTCCGGGGTGGTCGCACCGCGGCTCGTGATGTTGACCTGGCCGACGTTGCGCGACTCGTCCGGGTCGAACCGGCCGATGAGGAGGCGCGTCGGGTCGCCGTCGACGGTGGGGATCGTGTAGTCCGCGGTGCCCGCGGCCACGTGGATCACCGCCCACTGCGCGGCCGTCGTGTCGGTGAGGTTCCGCCCGGCGGCCAGCGAGCCCTCGAGCTCCTGGTTGCCGACGATCGCGTCGCGCTGCGCGTACACGGTGTACCCGCCGGAGGAGGAGAACGGGTTGACGTCGCCCTCGGCGGCGGCGGCCGCCGGCGGCGCCGTCGCGGTCTGCGCACCGACGCCCACCAGACCGCCCAGCGCGAGCGCGGCGGCCAGCAGGCCGCTCGTCGTCCTGCGACCGGCCGTCGTCCTCGTCCTTCGCATGTGTCGCCCCCCGAGACATCACAGACATCGCGTACCCTCGCGACACTCTAGGGACACGACAACCCGGGCGCTGGGTGGTCGCGCTCCCATCGTGGTCCCGTGGTTGAACGGCCCGCGAACGCTCGGCGAACATCTCCGCGGAGCGCCTCGCACGACGTCCAGGCTGGCCATACTTCCGCTTGTGCACGACGAGATCGCCCGCCTGGCCCGCCACGTCGCTCCTCGCCGGGCGACGCGCGTCGCGTCGGTCGCGGAGCTGGCCCAGCCGGTGCTGGTGGTGGGCTCCACGCTGCCCGTCGGGCAGCTCGAGGTGATCTTCCGGCGTCCGGAGGTGGGCTCGGTCGCCGTGCAGGACGACACGGCGCCCACCCGCACGGGCATCGTCACGCGGTCGGGCCTGACGGCCGCGCTCACGGGACGCCTCGGGTACGGGCGCGCGGTCCTGGAGCGACGGCCCACCGGGGCGGTCGCGGACTGGTCGCCGCTCGTCGTCGAGCCCGGGACGGCGCTCGCGGACGTCGCGTCGCTCGCGATGGCCCGGACCGCGGACCGCCGCTACGACGACGTCCTGGTGAGGGGACCCTCGGCCTGGGGCGCGGCGAGCACGGCCGACGTGATGCGCGCCGTCGTCGCCGAGCTGGCCGAGCGCTCGACCCACGACCCGCTGACGCGGCTGCCGGGGCGGGCCGCCACCTGGTACGCGCTGCGGCGCCGCTGCGCCCTGGTGCGCGGCGGCGCGACCCGCGTGGTGCTGGTGCTGCTCGACGTGCGGGACATGGCGAGGCTCAACGCCGACCACGGACAGGACGCCGGAGACGTGGTGCTCGCGGAGCTCGCGGCCCGGATCGGGGCGGCGCTGCCCGCCGGGTGCGAGGCGGGTCGCGTGGAGGGCGACGGGTTCGCCGTCCTGGCGACGTTGCCGGCGATGGACGACATCCAGGCGGCGGCGTCCGCGGACGCCCTGCGTCAGCACCTGCTCGCGCACGTCGCCGAGGCCTCGAGCGCGCTCGACGCCCCGGTGTGGCCGGGGCTGCACGCCGCTGCCGCGTGGTCGGTGGCCGGCGCCGCCGACGCGGACGAGCTCGTCGCCCAGGCCGAGCGGCGGCTGCGGCGGGAGCGTCGCGCGGCGGTGCTTGCCTGACGTCGGGGCGTCCGCGGTCCTGGGCAGCCCGGTCCTGGGCAGCAGAAAGCCCGCGGGCTGGAGGTCGAACCTCCTGCCGTGCTGGACGAGGTCACGGCACCCGCGGGCTCCGGTGGTCGCGAGGAACTCGCTACCCGCCCGACGTTCTAGCGCGCGCGACTAGCGCGCGACCACCTCATGGGTCCGAAGAGTCTTCACAGCTCGGATCACCTCCCTTCTCATGTGCCGACGACGCTACGCCCGCCGCCGCGGGGAGGCCAAGGGTTTTCCTCAGGGTGAACGCGAGGCCCGGGGAGGCGGCCTACGCGCGCCGCAGGTGCGCCCACTCGCCGGGGTAGTCGTCCAGCCACTGCGCGAGCGAGCGCGCGGGTCGGCCGACGAGGCGGCCGACGTCGTCGGAGACGTGCGCCAGCTCGCCCGCGGCGATGGCCGTGTACGACGAGACCCACCCGTCGAGCTCGAACGGCTCCGCCCCGTACCCGGCGCGGGAGGCGTACGCCTCCTCCTCCGTCTCGGGGTGGTAGGTGAGGTCGCGGCCGGCGGCGCGGCCGAGCGTGGCCGCGACCTCGTCGAGGGTGAGCGCCTGCGGCCCGGTGACCTCGTAGACGGCGTCGTCGTGCCGGGCGGGCCGCTCGTCGAGGATGACGGCGGTCGCGACGTCCGCGACGTCGTCGTGCGACACGGCCGCGACGCGCCCGTCCGACGCCGGGCCGCGGATCACGCCGTCGTGCCCGACGAACGTGCTCAGCGCGTGGAAGTAGAGGTTGTCGCGCAGCACCGTCCAGCGCAGCCCGGTGCGCGCGGCGACGTCGGCGAGGTGCTGCTCCGTGTGCCAGTGGTCGCGGGCGAACGTGAACACGGCGTCGGGCGCCGCGCCCGCGAACGACGTGTACACCAGCCGCTCGACGCCGGCGGCCGCCGCCGTGTCGATCATCGCGGTGTGCTGCGCGACACGGTCGGGCGCCTCGCGCGCGCTCACCAGGAACACGGTGCGGACGCCGTCGAACGCGGCCCGCATCGCGTCGGCGTCGTGGAAACCGTCGGCGACGGCGACCTCCGACACCGGCAGCGCACGGCCGTCGCTGAGCCGCGGCGCGCGCGCCGGGTCCCGCACGACCAGCCGTTGTCGCGCGCCCTCCGCCGCGAGCCGGAACGCCAGTCGTGACCCGAGCCGCCCGCTGGCGCCGGTCACGGCGATCAGCCCGTCCGCCGCCCATCTCGCCATGCCTCACGGTAGGCACGGATCGGTAGCGGGGCTCGGCGAGAGGCGAGAATGGGCCCGTGACCGCCACCCCGTACCGCGTGATGACCGTCTGCACCGGCAACATCTGCCGCTCCCCCATGGCCGAGATCGTGCTGCGCGACCGCCTCGAGGCCGCCGGTCTCGGCGACCGCGTGGTCGTGGACTCGTCGGGCGTGAGCGACGAGGAGCACGGCAACCCGGTGGACGGGCGCGCCCGCCGCACGCTGGCCGCGCACGGCTACCCGACGGGCGACGGCCACCGCGCCCGCCAGGTGACCTCCACGGACCTCGCCGACCACGACCTGGTCCTGCCCATGACGGCGCAGCACGCCCGACGCCTGCGCCGTCTCGCCGACGGCGCCGCGGGCTCCGCCGGGCTCGCCGAGATCCGCCTGTACCGGTCGTTCGACCCCGACGCCCCCGTCGTCGAGCCGGGTGGCGACGAGCACCTGCTCGACGTCGACGACCCCTGGTACGGCGACGAGTCCGGCTTCGAGACCACCCTGGCGGAGGTCGAGGCCGCCGCCGACGGCGTCGTCGCGCACGTGCGCGCCCGGCTCGGCGAGTCGCCGACGCGACGTGCTCCCTCGGCAGATCGGTGACCACCTCCGCGGGGGGTGGCGGCCGGGCCGGGTCCCGAGGTGACAGGATCGGCGGATGACGACTCCGCCGGCCCCGCTCATCGTCCGCCGCGCCCGGGAGGGCGAGTGGCGCGAGACCCGCGACCTGCGCCTGGCGGCGCTCCAGGACCCGGCGGCGCCCGTGGCGTTCCTCGAGACGCACGACGTGGCGGCCGCCCGCCCGGACGCGTTCTGGCAGGAGCGGGCGCGCGGCAACGCCACGAGCGACGCGGCGGCGGCGTTCGTCGCCGTCGACGCCGACGGTCGCTGGGTCGGCACGACGATCGGCCTGGTCGAGGAGCCGGGGTCGACCGACGTCCTGGGCGGCCCGGTCACGCAGCGGCAGGTGCACCTGGTGGGCGTGTTCGTGCGGCCCGAGCACCGTGGCGGCGGCCTGCTGGCGCGGCTGTTCGACGGCGTCCAGGACTGGGCGCGCGGACTCGGCATCGAGCGGGCCCGGCTGTGCGTGCACGTCGACAACCCGCGCGCGCAGGCCGCCTACGCGAAGCTCGGGTTCACGCCGTCGGGCGAGCGCTTCGTCCTCGAGCAGGGCGAGGAGATCGAGCTGGTGCGGGCGCTCTGACCTCGCGCCGCGACGGGCGGCCGTCGCCGAAGGTGCGACGCCACCAGGCGGCCACGCCCCGCGGTTCCGGCGCGGCCGCCGGCGGCGCGGAGGGCACGTAGGCGCGGACCCAGCGGGACATCTCGCGCCAGACGACGTCGCGTACGGCGGGGGCGGAGAGCGTGACGTCGTGCAGGGCGCCGTCGATCCGGGCCAGCGTGACGAGGCTGCCCAGCGCGGGGACGCGGCGGGCGACGCCGCCCACCTCGAGCACGGAGTCGGTGGTCATCATCTCGGGGCTCCACCGCACGGGCGCCGTCGAGCGGGCGGACAGCAGCACCAGCACCGGGATGTCGATGCCGAGCCCGCGGGACACCCGCTCCTGCCCCTGGAAGATCGCCGACAGCCATGCCGGCGTGGCACGCCAGCCCGTGTCGGGGCGCCAGGTCGGGTCGATGTCCCACGCGCCGTCGAACCGCCGCGAGACGCTGCGGGCGTAGAACCCGAGGTCCACGTTCACCAGGTGGCTGCGCGGTGCGAGCGCGGCCTGGGCGCGCAGGCCCGGCTCCAGCACCCACCTCCCCACGCTGCGGGTCTGGAACTCGAGCCACGGGCTGTTGAGCACCAGCGCGTCCGCCCGGCCCGGCCGGTGCGACACCCACAGGCTGAGCACCAGCCCGCCCGTCGAGTGGCCCATGAGCACCAGGCGGCGCCCCGACGACGCCTCCGGGCCGTGGCCGAGGACCGCCAGCGCCGCCTCGACGTCCTCGTCGTACGTCGCCAGCGCGGTGACGAAGCCCGGGGTCTGGTGCTCGCGCAGGCTGCGGCCGTACTTGCGCAGGTCGAGCGCGTAGAACCGGGCGCCCTGCCGCTCCCAGAACGCCGCGAGGTGGGTCTGGAAGAAGTAGTCCACCCAGCCGTGCACGTACAGGACGTCGATGCCCGCGTCCCGCCCGGTGCCGTCGGCGGGCGGGTCGGACGTCGCGACCTCGGGCTCGACGGCCCTCCGCACCAGCGTCGCGACGACGTCGCCCTCGAAGTCCGGCTCCAGCGGCAGGGTCAGGCGCTCGAAGCCGGGCAGCACGTCGGGCTCCCACGTGCTGCTCGTGCCGGACTGCTCCACGACCCGAAGGTAAGGAACCCGGCGAGGACGCGCGACCCGGCCGTGCCGGACGACCGGCTACACGACGAGCCAGAGCAGCCAGGTGAACAGCAGCCCGAGCACGGCGATGATCGTCTCCATCACCGTCCAGGTCTTCAACGTCTGCCCGACGGTCATGCCGAAGTACTCCTTGACCAGCCAGAACCCGGCGTCGTTGACGTGCGACAGGATGAGCGACCCGGCGCCGATGGCGAGCACGAGGAGCGCGAGGTGCGTCGGCGTCAGGCCGGTGGCGAGCGGCGCGACGATGCCCGACGCCGTGACGATGGCGACCGTGGCGGACCCGGTGGCGATGCGCACCAGCACGGCGATGAGCCAGCCGAGCAGCAGGATCGACAGGCTCATCGCGACGGCCGCCTTACCGATCGCGATGCCCGTGCCGCCCTCGACCAGCACGGCCTTGAAGCCGCCGCCGGCGCCGACGATCATCGTGGCGCTCGCGATGGGCTTGAGGCTCTCCGTCATCTTCGAGCCGAGGGTGCCGAGCGAGAACCCGACGCTGGTGCCGAACGTGATCATCGCGAGCAGGACCGCGATGAGCAGCGCCACCAGCGGCTCGCCGATGAACGACACGAACGGGAAGAACCACGAGTCGGGGCTGGCCCACACCTCGACGCCGGCGCGCACCAGCATGAGGATCACCGGGCTGAGGATGGTCACCAGCGTGAGCACGAACGTGGGGTTCCGGGTCTTCACCGTGCCCGGCTCGCCGGAGCCGCCCGAGCCCCCGTCCGTGTCGCCGGCGACGATGCCCCCGCCGCCGCCCTGCGCGCCGATCGGCACCAGCTTCGCGGCGAACCGGCCCCACACCGGGCCGGCGATGATCACGGTGGGCACCGCGATGACCAGGCCGAGCGCCATGGTGATGCCGACGTCCGCGCCCAGGTTGCCGATGGCCGCCAGCGGCCCGGGGTGCGGGGGGACGAAGCCGTGCAGCACCGACAGGCCGGCCAGCGCCGGCATGGCCAGCAGCATCGCGGGCAGGCCGGAGCGGCGCACGGCCAGCATGATCACCGGGATCAGCAGCACCAGCCCGACCTCGAAGAACATCGGGATGCCGATGAGGAACGCGATGAGCGCCATCCGCCAGGGCAGGCTCCCCGTGCTGCCGCGGAAGATCTTGTCGACGATCTCGTCGGCTCCCCCGGAGTCCGCGAGCAGCTTGCCGAGCATGGCGCCCAGCACCACCAGCACGCCGACGGTGCCCAGCACGTCCCCGACGCCGGTCTCGAACACCCCGGCGACGTCGCCGAGCGGGATGCCGGACCCGATCGCCACGAACAACGACCCGATGGTCAGGGCGAGGAAGCCGTGCATCTTGAGCATCGTGATGAGCAGCACCACGACGGCGATGCCGATGGCGGTGACCACCAGCACCTGCGTGTCGTGCTCCGACCACGGCTGGTTGATCAGCTCGAGGGTGTTGTCGTCGTCCCCCGCGGCGTGCAGCAGCATGCGCATCCCGGGTTCCTCCTGTCTCAGCGGGTGCCGCTCCCCGTGCGTCGCAGCGCGTGCCCGGGGAGGGCGTCGGTGCGTGCGCCGTCGTCGATGACGGCGACGCCGTCGACCAGGACCAGGTCGATGCCCGCGGCCTGCTGGCGCGGGTCCTCGAACGTGGCGGTGTCCTGGACGGTGTCGGGGTCGAGCAGCACGAGGTCCGCGGCGTAGCCGGGGCGGACCAGGCCGCGGTCGACGAGCTTCAGGCGGGCGGCGGGCCGCCCGGTGAGGTGGTGCACGCAGTCCTCGAGGGTGAGGACGCCGAGCTCGCGCACGTACCGCGCGAGGTAGCGCGGGAACGTGCCCCAGGCGCGCGGGTGCGGGCGTCCGCCCACGAGGATCGCGTCCGAGCCGCCGCAGTGCGTGCGGTGCTGCATGATCGCGCGCACGTTCTCCTCGTGCCCCACGTGCTGCAGGATCGTCGTGCCGAGCCGGTCGGCCACGAGCTGCTCCACGAACACGTCGCCGGGCGCGCGGCCCTCGTCGCGGGCGATCGCCTCGACCGTGCGGCCCACGCGGCCGGCCAGCGCCGGGTTCTGCACGCCGCTGATCTCGATGGTGTCCCACTCGGCCACGCAGCCGTGGCAGCCGTCGGTGCCGACGTGCTCCAGCTCGTCGACGATGCGCTCGCGGTCGGCGGGGTCGGCCAGCCGTGCGAGCAGCGCGTCCGTGCCGCCCGAGAACGACCAGCTCGGCAGGATCGCGCTGAGCGTCGTCGAGCCGGGCAGGTACGGGTAGGTGTCGAGCGTGATGTCGACGCCGTCGTCCAGCGCGGTGTCGATCAGGGCGAGCAGCTCGCCCGCGCGGCCCTTGTTGGGCTTGAAGTTCATCGTCGCGTGCGTGAGGTGCAGCGCGCAGCCCGTGGCGCGGGCGAGGTCGATCATCTCGGCGTACGCCTCGAGCGCGCCCTTGCCGTACGACCGGTGGTGCGGGCTGTAGTAGCCGTCGTGGGCCGCGACGACGCGCAGCAGCGCGGCGAGCTCGTCGTCGTCGGCGTACATGCCGGGCGTGTAGGTGAGCCCGCTGCTCATGCCGAGCGCGCCCTCCCGCATCCCCTGGGCGAGCAGCTCGCCCATCCGGGCGACCTCCGCGGGCGTGGCCGGGCGCTCGTCCGGCCCGACGACGAGGTGGCGCAGCGTGCCCTGCGGCACGAGGTAGGCGGCGTGGCACGCGATCCCGCGGTCGAGGCGGTCCAGGTAGCCCGCCACGGACTCCCAGTCCCAGGCGAAGCCGGGCGGGTCGTCGTTCCAACCGGCGATCTGCGCGCGGATCGCCGTGCGGGTGCGCTCGTCGACCGGGGCGAACGACAGGCCGTCCTGGCCCAGCACCTCCAGCGTGACGCCCTGGCTCACCTTCGCCGTGTGGTCCGGGTTCGCGAGGATCTGCACGTCGGAGTGCGCGTGCATGTCGATGAACCCGGGGGTCAGCGCGCGGCCCTCGGCGTCCACGGTCCGCCCGGCTCCGGCGGCGCGCGCGTCGGAGCGGCCCTCGTCGACGGCGGTGATGCGCCCGTCGGTGACGGCGACGTCGGCGACGACGCCCGGCGCGCCGGTCCCGTCGAGCACCAGCGCGTCGCGGACCAGCAGGTCGGCGGTCATGCCCGCCCCCTCAGAACCAGGTCCGCACGAGGTCGACGACGACCGGGTCGGCTGCGTCGGCGTCGTCGACCACCGGCACGAGCGACCACTTGTCCATCGCCGTGCACGGGTGCGACAGGCCCAGCCGCAGCTCGTCGCCGATGCGCAGGTCGACCTGGGCGTCCGCGGCGTCCCAGCGCAGGAAGCCGTGCTGGTCGTTGAGGGCGGTGACCTGGACGCCGGGGACGGCGGCGGGCTCCTCGCCCGCCGCGCGCGGGCGCCGGAGCTGCACCTCGGGCAGGCCCTCGTCGAACGGCAGGTCGCGCTTGCCGGCGTCGAACAGCGCGAGCCCCGGCTCGGGCTGCGAGCTCACGCGCACCCATCCGTGCATCGCGCTGCGGAACCCGGGGCCGCCGCTGCGCGGCTCCTCGCCCAGCGGGGAGATGTGCCGGTAGAAGCCGTCGTCGTGCACCACGTACGCGCCGCTGCGCAGCACCACGCGCGTCCCCGTCGCGACCAGCGGCGACATGACCTCGTCGACGACGTCGAAGTAGGCGCTGCCGCCCGCCGTCACGACCGGGACGTCCACCTCGTAGCGCCCGTCGGCCGCGAGGTGCTCGTGCACCTCGACCATGTCGCGCAGGTAGCCGCGCACCACGTCCCGGCTGCGGGCGTCCGAGTCGTGCGCCAGCGCACCCTCGTACCCGCCGACGCCCGCCAGGCGCAGGTGCGGCGACGCGACGACCCGCTCCGCCGCCGCCAGCGCCGTGCCCAGGTCGCGGGCACCCGTGCGGCCCCCGGCGCCGCCGCGCTCGACGAGCACGTCGATCGGCGGGCGCGAGCCGGACGCGGCGACGTGCGCGGCCAGGGCGTCGTGCATGAGGTCGACCGTGACCGGCGAGTCCGCCCAGACCAGCACCCGGAGGTCCCGGTCGGCGGCCAGCTCGTCGGCGATCCAGCGCAGCGCGAGCGGCGAGACCACGCTGTTCGCGACCATCACGCGGCTCACGCCGAACTCGAGGGCCACGCCCAGCTGGAACGGGTTCGCGACCGTGATCGCCCACGCCCCGGCGTCGACCTGCTCGGCCCACAGCTGCGGCGCCATCGTCGTCTTGCCGTGCGGGGCGAGGTCGAGGCCGCGCTCGGCGCACCAGTCGGCCATCACGCGCAGGTTGGTGTCGAGCGCCGAGCGGGACAGCGTGAGCAGCGGGGTGGGGAGCTGCGACAGGCGGGGGCGGCGCCCGCGGACCTCCGCGACGGTCAGCCCCCACAGCTCGGGCGGGATCGCCTTGTGCCGCCAGCCGACGCGCTCGCCCTCCCGGGCGGCGACCTTCTCGCGGTCGATCCGACAGGTGTCCTCGGCTCCGGTACCGTCCATCGTCAGGCCCTCCTCGTTCCCCGTCGACGGTGCGACGATGCCGCACCGGCCGCCGAAATGCACGCCGGGTCCAGAGCGGCCGCACCACCCCCCGAAAGGACCAGCACATGGCTGAGCAGACCTCGAAGACCGCGATCTCCACCGACCAGGCCCCCGCCCCGGCGCACACGTTCCACCAGGGCGTACGCGTCGGCAACCTGCTGCAGGTCTCCGGTCAGGGCCCCGTGGACCCGGCGACCAACGAGTACCTCTACCCCGGCGACGTCGCCGCGCAGACCACGCGCACGCTCCAGAACGTCGAGGCGATCGTCCAGGCCGGCGGCGGCACGATGGCGGACGTCGTCATGCTGCGCGTCTACCTCACGACGCGCGACGACTTCGCCGCCATGAACGACGCGTACGGCGCGTTCCTCACGGAGCGGCTCGGCCCGGACGCCGTGCTGCCGTCGCGCACCACCGTCATGGTCGGGCTGCCGCGCGAGGAGATGCTCGTCGAGATCGACGCGCTCGCCTACGTGGAGTGAGTCGTCGCCGGGCGGGCGAGGTCCGGCGTGGGCAGGAAGGTCACCGGCACCTCGGGCACGACGTCGCGCAGCCAGTCGGCGAAGTGCCTCATGCCCGCCTGCTCGGCCGGCACGTGCCCGGCCACGACCAGCCCCTTCGGCGCGCCCCGGCCGGTCGTGCCGAGGTGCGCGGCGTCCAGGGCGTAGGACTGGGTCTCCCACTCGTGCGCCTCCCCCACGACGACGGCGTCCACGTCGGCGCGGCGCAGCAGCGCGCGGTTGCGCGCGAAGCCGCGGAACCCGAGGTCCAGGCCGACGCGGCGCACCGGCTGGGCGGGGTCGCCCACGAAGCGGGCCGTGCGGGACCCGAGCGCCGTCGCGACGTGCGCGGCCAGCGCGCCCAGCGTCGTCGGGCCGACGTCGCACACCGACGCGCCGTCCGCGGCGGGGTCGAGCGGCCAGCCCAGCGCGCGGGCCGCGCCCTCGTCGACGCCGTCCGGCCGGCGGTCGTGCCAGGCGTCGTGCGCGCGCCACACGACGAGGCCGTGGTCGGCGACGAACGCGCGCTTGGCGGCGAGCACGGGGTCGCCCTCGGCCTCCAGGTCGGGCACCGCGGCGCCCGTGTGGTCGTAGTCGGGCGGCTCGTGCGTGACGACGACGTTCGCCCCGGCCGCGACCGCGAGCTCCAGCACCTCGAGCGTGGCCAGCGTGGTCACCGCGACGCCGCGCACCACCGCGCCGGGGTCGCCGGCCACGAGGCCGTCGACCGTCGTGGGCCGCGGCGTCACCGCCAGCGCCGCCGCGGCGCGGGACACCAGGCACGCGGCGGTGAGGGTGGGGTCGTGCGGGCGCGTCGTCACGGCGTCACGGTAACCGCAGTCCCCGACGCCCTCACCCCCGGCGGAGCAGCTCCGGCAGCGCGGTGACGTCGTCCAGCACGTGCTCGGGGCGTGGCAGGGAGTCGTCGGCGGCCTGACGGGCGAACTTGCCCGTGCGCACCAGCACCGTGCGGACGCCGGCGGCCCGGCCCATCGCGACGTCCGACGAGCGGTCGTCGCCCACCACCCACGTGCGGTCGGGCTCCGGCGCCGGGCTGACGGTGCTCAGCGCGAGCCGCAGGAACTCCGTGCTCGGCTTGCCCAGCGTGCGGGCCGTCACCTCGGCGCCGTGCTCGATCGCGGCGACCACGGACCCCGTGTCGAGCGCCGGCCGGCCGTCGCGCAGGAACCAGCGGCCGTGCTGCAGCGCCAGCAGCTCCGCCCCGCCGAGCACGCCGCGGAACGCCGCGTCGAGGGCGGGGTAGTCGAGCACGTCGTGCACGTCGCCCACGAGCACGTGCGTGGGGTCGTCCTCCGGCCCGACGACGTCGAGGCGCGCGGCGAGCTGGTCGCGGACGGCGGCGGTGGCGAGCACGTGCACCCGCGCGCCGGTCCCCTCGAGGTCCGCGACCGCGGCGTCCACCGGGGTGAACAGCTCGTCCGCGTCCAGGCCGAGCCCCATCCCCCGCAGCCGCGCGACGATCGACGCCGAGTCCTGCGAGTCCGTGTTGGTGACGAAGCGGACGGCGTGGCCGGCGTCGCGCAGCGCGGCGACCGCGGCGTCGGCGCCGGGGACCAGGCCGTCGCCCTCGTGGACCGTGCCCTGGAGGTCGAGCAGGACCGCGTGCCGGGTCACGGCCGCGCTCCCCCGGTCGCGACCGGCCCGGGTGCCCGCAGCGCCCCGGCGAGCAGCAGGTCGCGGACCCGCGTCGCGAGGCCGGCCGGCGACGCGGCGTCGTCGCGCAGGACGGCGTGCTCCGCCGCCGGGTCGGCCTCCGCGCCGTCGACCTCCGCCGCGAACGCCGCGTGCATGGCCCGGGTGGCGGCGGGGTCGTCGAAGCCGTGACCCGTGCGCGCGGCCACGCGGGCGAGGCACACGTCGACCGGCGGCAGCAGGACGGCGCGGTGCACGGCGGCGCCCGCGTCCGCGGCGCGGACCGCGAGGTCCCGGGCGGCCTCCTGGTGCAGCACGCCGTCGTAGACCACCCAGGCGTCGGAGCGGGCGAACTCCACGGTCGCGGCGAGCGCGGCCCGGCCGGCGGGCGCGGTCTGGGCCGCCGCCTCCGGGAGCCAGGGGTCGACGGCGCCGCGCCGCCACCGGCCGAAGAACCAGTCCGCCTCGACGAGCACGGAGGGGTCGAGCAGGTCGGCCAGGGCCGACCCGACGGCGGACTTCCCCGATCCCGGCGGTCCCGTCACCACGACGACGTCGCCCACGGCGGCCTCAGAAGATCCCGCGGGCGCGACGGCGCTCGCGCCACCGCTGCACCTCGCGCTCGACGTCGCGCGTCGGCGTCACGACCGGCGGGCCGCCGAGCAGCTGCCGGCGGGCGTCGACCACCCGCGCGTTGAACTCCTCGACGACCTCGCGGACCCGCTTCTCCTCGGGCTCCCGGTCGAGCGTCTCGTCCAGCTCGGCGTCGTCGCGCCGCAGCTGCGCGGCCGGCAGGACGCCGGTGATCTGCTCCCGCTCGACGAGGTTCTTGAGCCACCAGTCGGGGTCGTGGGTGCCGCGCAGCCCGGGGATGGGCTTGCCGGCCAGCGGCAGGTCGTCGAACTCGCCGCGCCGGATCGCCTGGTCGACGACGGTGTCCACCCACAGGGCGCGGTCGTCCATGCGGCGGCGGGGCTGCGCGGCGACGCGGTCCGTGTCGCCGGCCTCGGCGTCCGGGTCCGCGGCCTCCGCGGCGACCTCGCGGTCCACCTGGTACTGCGCGGCCCGGCGCGCGGGGTCGCCCTGGTCGGCACGGCGGCGTCGGAACATCGGCATCCCTCCGGTTCGTCTGCTCCCAGACTAGGCGCGAACCCGGCGGCGGCGGTCGCGGGCGACCCGGCATGATGGCCGTATGAAGGTCTCGCGCCGTAGCCACGTGCCGCCGTTCGCCGTGATGCAGGTGCTGGCCACGGCCAACGAGCGCCGCGCCGCCGGCCACGACGTGCTCAACCTGTGCGCGGGCGAGCCGTCCACGGGCGCGTCGGACGTCGTCCGGGAGAAGGCGGCGGAGCTGCTGCGCACCGCCGACCTCGGCTACACGGAGTCGATGGGCGTGCCCGCGCTGCGGCGCGAGATCGCCGGGCACTACCGCCGCTGGTACGACGTCGACGTCGACCCGGCGCGCATCGCCGTGACGACCGGGTCGAGCGGCGGGTTCCTGCTCGCGTTCCTCGCCGCGTTCGACGTCGGGGACCGGGTCGCGCTGGCCCGCCCGGGCTACCCGGCGTACAAGAACATCCTCGCCGCGCTGGGCTGCGAGGTGGTGGAGCTCGACTGCGGCCCCGACACCCGGTACCAGCCCACGGTGTCCCAGCTCATGGAGGCGTACTACGAGGGCGGCCTGGACGGTCTGGTCGTGGCCTCCCCCGCGAACCCGACCGGCACGATGCTGCCGCCCGCCGAGCTGGCCGCCCTCGCCCGCTGGTGCGACGAGCACGACGTGCGCCTGATCAGCGACGAGATCTACCACGGCATCGCGTACTCCAGCGATGTACAGCAGGCCACCGCGGCGATGTACACGGGCTCCGGCGCGGTCGTCGTGAACTCGTTCTCCAAGTACTGGGCCATGACCGGCTGGCGGCTGGGCTGGCTCGTGCTGCCCGACGAGCTGGTCGGTCCCGTCGACGCGCTCGCGGGCAACGTGGCCCTGTCGCCCCCGGCGCTGGCGCAGCACGCGGGCGTCGCGGCGTTCTCCCCCGCCGGGTACGCCGCAGCGGCCGAGAACGTGGCCCGGTACGCGGCCTCGCGCGAGGCCCTGCTCGACCGCGTGGACGAGCTCGGGTGGCGCCCCGTCGCCCCCGCCGACGGTGCGTTCTACCTGTACGGGAACGTCACCGGCTTCCGCGACGCCGTCGGCGGCGACTCCGTGACGTACTGCCGCCGGCTGCTCGCCGAGGCCGACGTCGCGATCACCCCGGGCGCGGACTTCGACGTCGTGGGCGGGGGCGACTGGGTACGCCTCTCCTTCGCCGCCGCGCCCGACGTCGTCTCCCGGGCCGTCGACCGCATCGTCGCCTGGCACCGCACCCTCTGATGCCGAGGTAGTTCGCCCCTCGCCGAGGTAGTCGGAATCTCCGCGAGGTAGCTCGGACCGGCCGTGGGTGCGAGACGCGGCGTCGTGCGGGAGGCTCTCACTACCTCGCGATGACTCGAACTACCTCGCGATGACTCGAACTACCTCGGCGAGCGCTGAACTACCTCGGCGAGCGCTGAACTACCTCGGCGAGCGCTGAACTACCTCGACGAGCACTGAACTACCTCGGCAGGCCCCGGACTACCTCGCGGACGGAGGGCGGATGATCCGGCTGGTGACGGCGAACGTCCAGCACGCGCTGGTGGACGGACGGCAGGTGGACCTCGACCGGCTCGCCGCGGCGCTGGAGGCGCTGGACGCCGACGTCGTCGCGCTGCAGGAGGTGGACCACGGCCAGGCGCGGTCCGACGGCGAGGCGCAGGCGTACCGCCTCGCCGCGGCGCTCGGGATGCCGGAGCACCGCTTCGTCCCCGCGGTCCGCGGGTCGCTCGACCCGGCGTGGCGCCGACGACGAGCGCCCCGGACGACCGAGGGCGACGACGGCCGCCTGCCCGCCCCGGCCGGCTACGGCATCGCGCTGCTCAGCCGGCACCCGGTGCGTGCCTGGCACGCCATGCGGCTGCCCGGCCTCAACGTGCCGGGGGTGCCGCCGCTCGGCGTGGACGAGCCGCGCGTCGCCGTCGCGGCCGCGGTGGCGACCCCCGACGGCCCGCTGACCGTCGTCGCCACGCACCTGTCGAAGAGCGAGCCGTGGAAGGGCGCGCAGCTGCGGCGGCTGCGGCGCCGGCTGCGGCACGCGCCGCGCCCGCTGGTGCTGCTGGGCGATCTCAACACCCGGGGTGACCTGCCCGCCCGGCGCACGGGCTGGCGCGAGCTCGTGCACGTGCCGACCTATCCGCGCACGAGGCCCTGGCTCAGGATCGACCACGCGCTCGCCGACGGTCCGGTCACCGCGGCCGCCGCCGCGCGGGCCGTGGACCTCGGCGTCAGCGACCACCGCGCCGTCGTGGTCGACGTCGCGCTCGGTGAGGACGCGGGATGACGGACGGGCCCACGGGCGGCGTGCCCGACCGCGCCCACGGCCGCCCGGAGACGCCGGAGCAGCGCTCGGACCGCAACTGGAACGAGCTGCTGCAGGAGCTGCGCGTCATGCAGACGGGCGTGCAGATCCTCACCGGCTTCCTGCTGATCCTGCCGTTCCAGAGCCGCTTCGCGGACCTGGACGACTTCCAGCGCGCGGTGTACCTCACCCTCGTGCTCGTGTGCGTGGCGACGACGGGGCTCCTGGTGGCCCCGGTCGCTCTGCACCGGGCGCTGTTCCGCAAGCACCTCAAGCGCTCGGTGGTGACCGGGGGCGACCTGATGGCGCGCGCCGGGCTCGTGCTCCTCGCGGTCGCGCTGGCGGGCACGGCGGAGCTCGTGTTCGACGTCGTCCTGGGCCGCACGGCGGGGATCGTCGTGGGCGCCGGGTCGGCCGTCGTGCTGCTCGGCCTGTGGGCGGTGGTGCCCGCGTTCGTGCGCCACCGACGGGAGTGACGCGACGGCGTCACCAGCGCCGGACCGTCCCGGTCGTCGCCGTCAGGCGGCGAGGTCGACGCGCTCCTGGCGCGGCAGCTCCGCGACGTCGGACACGGACGCGGCGTCGGCCGAGGTCTCGGTGACGAGGGCGCCGGCGGTCGGGTCGGCGGACCCGTCGACGACGGCGACGGCGTGCGGCTCGCCCGTCGCCTGGACGGCGGCGAGCTGCGCGGCGGCGGCGCGCTCGGCGCGGCGGGCGCGGGCCATCGTGCGCATCGCGGCGGCGCCGATGATGACCGCGGCGACGTTGGACAGGGCGGACGGCCAGATGCCGTTCGTGATCGCGATGACGAGCATCACGGCCGCGCCGGCGAAGTTGGACAGCTGGAACGGGAGCGAGTCGGCGGTCCAGCGGCCCTTGCTCACCATGCCGTAGGCGAGGACGACGGCGACGGCGCCGACCCACCCGAGGGCAGTAATCACGGTCAGCAGGGAGATCGTCATGACGGGCACCTCCGGGGGGTCGGCGTGGCACAGGTGTGCCACGGGAAGGAAGATCTGAGGGATGTGGGACGCCGCCCCGAGAACCGGGAACCGGAGTGGTCCGGCTGGCGTCGAAACGATTCTGCAACACGATCTGCGTTCAGCACAATCAAATCCTTCTCCGACCGGCAGTTAGTATCCCTACATGGCCACAGACCCACGGAGACTTGCCTTCCTCCTTGCCGTGCACCGCGCCGGGGGCGTGCTCGCGGCAGCAGATCTTCTGCATGTCACCCCGTCCGCGGTGTCCCAGCAGATCGCCCGTCTCGAGGCCGAGGAGGGCATCGCCGTCCTCGACCGCGGGCCGCGCGGCGTCACCCTCACCCCGGCGGGCCGGGTGCTGGCCGAGGCGGGCGAGCGGATCGAGGCCGAGCTGCTCGAGGCCCGGCAGGCGATCGCCGGGCTCGGCGAGGGGGTGAGCGGCAAGGTCGTGCTGGGCGCCTTCCAGACGGGGATCCGCGCCGTCGTGGCGCCCATGCTGCTCGACCTGGCCGAGCAGTACCCCGCCGTCGAGGTGGACGTGCGCGAGCACGAGCCGGCCGAGGCGATCCGCATGCTGCGCGCCGGCGACCTCGACGTCATCCTGCTCGAGCGCGACGCCGACATGGACTCCCCCGCACCCCGCGGCGTGCACGACGTCCCGCTGCTCGACGAGCCCTGGTGCGTCGTCGTGCCCGCCGGCCTGCCCATGCCCGAGCGCCTCGACGACCTGGCGAACCTGCAGTGGGTCGGCGCGGAGGCGGACACCGCCTCCGACCGCGCCCTGCGCCGCCTGGCCCGCACCCTGGGGACGACGGTCAGCCAGCGGCACGCCTTCTTCGACTTCGACACCGCGCTCTCGCTCGTCGCGGCGAACCAGGGCGTGGCCATGCTGCCGGCGCTCGCGCTCCAGGGCGGGGACGTGCCGGAGGGCGTCGAGGTCGCGCGCCTCGCCGGCCTCGGCACCCGCCGCATCGTGGCGCGGCACCGCGCCACGCGGCACGAGCCCGGCCCCGCCGTGCGCGCCGTCGTCGACGCCATGGTCGAGGTGACGCGCGACCTCGAGCTCGGCTGACGCTCGTCCTGCCCGCGACGTCGCAGGTCCCCGGCGCGCGACCTGGCGGGACCGCTCCTAGCATCACCAGCATGAGCGGAACGACGTCGGGGCCGGCCGGGTCGTCGGACGCGGGTGCCGCTCCCCTGTCCGACCGGACCTTCGGCGTCGCGCGCCGCCTCTGGGGACTGGTCTACCTGCGCGCCTTGCTGTACCTGGCGGCGGGGATCGTCCTGTTCGCGAACCCCGACCGCGGCCTCGTGTGGGTGCGATGGCTCGTCGGGGCGCTGATCGTCGTGCAGGGCGTGCTGCTCACCGTCGAGGGCGCCCCGACCAAGCGGTCGGGCCGCCCGCAGGGCGCCGGCGACGAGATCAGCTGGCGCCTCATCGCGGGCGTGGTCAGCCTGCTCGCGGGGGTCCTCATCATCGTGTGGCCGTCGATGACCGGCCCGGTGATGTACCTGGTCGTGGCGGTGTGGGCGTGCGCGGCCGGCGTGGTCGGCGTCATCGGCGCGCTGCGCGGGCGCGCGCTGCGCACGACGTCGTGGGACTGGCAGCTCGTCAACGCGGTGCTGTGGATCGTGCTCGGCCTCGTCATGCTGCTGCGGCCCGGCGCGGACGTCGCCACGTCGGCGCAGCTCCTGGCGCTCTACCTGGTGCTCGCCGGCGCCGTGCTGGTCGTGGGCGCGTTCGCCACCGGCACCCGGGCCCGCGACGCCCGCAAGGCCCGGGACGGCGCCGCGGCCGGGTAGGATCGGCAGCGTCACACCGCAGCCCCGGCTGCCCCCACAACGCGGCCGTACCTCAGGTGCGGTTGCCACATAGCCGCTCGAACCGCGACGGGAGAGCTCGCGCCGTGCCCCGCAAGGTGGCCGGCCGGCGCCGAAGGAGCAACCCTCCCCGGGAATCTCTCAGGCATCCGTACCGTCACGGCGAGGCAACTCTGGAAAGCGGCCCTGCCCGTCCTCGCGACGGTGCGGGCCCACCGACGGTGCAAGTCGGCGCGCCCCGTCGACGTCGTAGGTCACGTCTGCGACGACGCGATGGCGGACCGGCAAAACTCTCAGGTCGACGCGTGCGCGTCCGATGACAGAGCGGGGAGGACCCGCCAGTCCCCGCCTGCCCGGACCGACCTACGGAGCTCCGACGTGACCACCATCCCGGACGACGTCCTCACCGGCGCCGACCCCGACGTCTTCGCCGACCGGCACGTGGGCCCCCGCGGCCGCGAGGTCGCCGCGATGCTCGACACCCTCGGCCACGCGAGCCTCGACGCGCTGGTGGACGCCGCCGTCCCCGCGTCGATCCGCACCGACCGCCCGCTGGACCTGCCGGCTGCCCGCTCGGAGGCCGAGGTGCTCGCGCACCTGCGGGACCTCGCGGGGAAGAACCAGGTCAAGCGCCAGATGATCGGGCTGGGCTACTACGGCACCGCCACTCCCCCGGTGATCCGCCGCAACGTGCTCGAGTCCCCCGCCTGGTACACGGCGTACACGCCGTACCAGCCGGAGATCTCGCAGGGCCGCCTCGAGGCGCTGCTCAACTTCCAGCAGGCCGTGGAGGACCTCACCGGCCTGGGGATCGCGGGCGCGTCCCTCCTCGACGAGGCTACCGCCGTCGCCGAGGCCGTCGCGCTGATGTGGCGCGCCTCGCGCGCGAAGAGCGGGTACGTCGTCCTCGACGCGGACCTGTTCCCGCAGAGCCTGTCGGTCACGCGCGGTCGTGCGGAGGCCATCGGGCTGCCGGTGGTCGTGGTGGGGCTCGACGGCGGCCTGGCGGCAGGCCTCGACGCGTTCGTCGCGGCGGGCGGCGCGCTGCCCGACGGCGACCTGGTGGGCGTCGTCGTGCAGCAGGCGGGCGCCTCGGGCAGGGTGCTCGACGCGCGCGGCGTCGTCGCGGAGGCCAAGGAGCGCGGCGCGCTGGTGACCGTGGCCGCCGACCTGCTGGCCCTCACGCTGCTGACCTCCCCCGGCGAGCTCGGCGCGGACCTCTCGGTCGGCTCGGCGCAGCGCTTCGGTGTCCCGCTGTTCTACGGCGGCCCGCACGCCGCCTTCATGGCGGTCCGCAAGGGCCTGGAGCGCCAGCTCCCCGGCCGCCTGGTCGGCGTCTCGACCGACGCCGACGGCGCCACGGGCCTGCGCCTGGCCCTCGCCACCCGCGAGCAGCACATCCGCCGCGAGAAGGCGACGAGCAACATCTGCACCGCCCAGGCGCTGCTCGCCATCGTGGCCTCGATGTACGCCGTGTACCACGGCCCCGACGGCCTGCGCGCGATCGCCGAGCGCACCCACGCCCGCGCCGCCGCCGTCGCGGCGGGCCTCCGCGCGGCGGGCGTCACCGTCGAGCACGACGTCTTCTTCGACACCGTCCGCGCCGTCGTCCCCGGCCAGGCCCAGCAGGTAGTGACCGCCGCAGCGGACGCCGGCTATAACCTGTACAAGGCGGACGCCGACCATGTACAGATCGCCTGCGACGAGACCACCACCTCCGCGGACGTGACCGCCGTCCTCTCCGCCTTCGCCGCCGTGCTGAGGAACGGTGACGCGGTGCAGCACGTGGGGAGGTCGGAAACCCCTCGCGCGGACGTAGACCTTCCCGAAGTGGAGGGCGCCCAGGCGCCCGTGAACGCGTCCGCGCGAGGGGTTTCCGACCTCCCCGCGGCCGTGACCCGAACGACCCAGTACCTGCAGCACCCCATCTTCCATGTCCACCGCAGCGAGACGTCGATGCTCCGGTACCTGCGGTCGCTGAGCGACAAGGACCTGGCGCTGGACCGCACGATGATCCCGCTGGGCTCGTGCACGATGAAGCTCAACGCGACGGCGGAGATGGAGGCCATCAGCTGGCCGGGCTTCGCGGACATCCACCCGTACGTGCCGGCTGACCAGGCGCTGGGCTACGCGGAGCTGGTGTCGACGCTGGAGGCGCAGCTCGCGGAGATCACCGGGTACGCGGGCGTGTCGGTGCAGCCGAACGCGGGCTCGCAGGGCGAGTTCGCGGGGCTGCTGGCGATCAAGGGCTACCACCGGTCGCGGGGCGAGGAGCACCGCGACATCGTGCTGATCCCGGCGTCGGCGCACGGCACGAACGCGGCGTCGGCGGCGCTGGCGGGCCTGCGCGTGGTGGTCGTGGCGACGGCGGACGACGGCGAGATCCAGCTCGGCGACCTGCGGGCGAAGCTGGAGCAGCACGGTCCGCAGGTGGCCGGGATCATGATCACGTACCCGTCGACGCACGGCGTCTACGAGGAGCACGTCCGCGAGGTCTGCGGCCTTGTACACAACGCTGGTGGACAGGTGTACATCGACGGCGCGAACCTCAACGCGCTGGTCGGGCTGGCCCGGCCGGGGGAGTTCGGCGGCGACGTCTCGCACCTCAACCTGCACAAGACGTTCTGCATCCCGCACGGCGGCGGCGGCCCGGGCGTGGGCCCGGTCGCGGTGGCCGCGCACCTGGTGCCGTTCCTCCCGGCGGACCCGACGCCGGGGATCGACGCGCAGGACGGCATCGCGCCGGTGAGCGCGGCGCCGCACGGGTCGGCGGGCATCCTGCCGATCTCGTACGCGTACCTCGCCCTGATGGGCCCGGACGGGCTGACGGAGGCGTCGAAGGCCGCCGTCCTGACCGCCAACTACGTGGCCAAGCGCCTGGACCCGTACTTCCCGGTGCTCTACACGGGCGAGAACGGCCTGGTGGCGCACGAGTGCATCCTCGACCTGCGGCCGATGACCGCCGAGACCGGCGTGACGGCCGAGGACGTGGCGAAGCGCCTCATCGACTACGGCTTCCACGCGCCGACGATGTCGTTCCCGGTGGCAGGCACGCTCATGGTGGAGCCCACCGAGAGCGAGGACCTGGCCGAGCTGGACCGCTTCGTCGACGCGATGATCGCCATCCGCGGCGAGATCGACCGCGTCGGGGCGGGGGAGTGGAGCGCCGAGGACTCGCCGCTGCGGCACGCGCCGCACACGGCGGCGAGCGTCGTCGCCGACGAGTGGACGCACCCGTACTCCCGCGAGCTCGCAGCCTTCCCGCTGGCCAGCCTGCGGGGGGCGAAGTACTGGTCGCCCGTGCGCCGGATCGACGGGGCCAAGGGCGACCGCAACCTCGTCTGCGCCTGCCCGCCGCTCGAGTCCTACGCCGAGCCGACCGCTCACTGAGCCCGAGCGCCCACCACACCGAAGGGAGCCTCGATGGCCGAGGACCAGCAGGACAAGACCACGCCGCTGCACGACGAGCACGTCGCGCTGGGCGCCAGCCTCACCGGCTTCGGCGGCTGGCTGATGCCGCTGCGGTACACCTCCGACCTCGCGGAGCACCGCGCGGTGCGTGAGGCCGCGGGGCTGTTCGACCTGTCGCACATGGGGGAGATCCACCTCGAGGGCGCGCAGTCCGGCGCCGCGCTGGACCAGGCGCTCGTGGGCAACGCGAGCGCGATCGGCGTCGGCCGGGCGCGGTACTCGATGATCTGCGCGGACGACGGCTCGGTGCTGGACGACCTCATCGTCTACCGCCTGGCCGACGAGCACTTCCTCGTCGTCGCGAACGCCGGCAACGCGCCGCGGGTCGCCGCCGAGCTGGTCGCGCGTGCCGCCGCGTTCGACACGGTCGTCACCGACCGGTCGACCGAGACGGCACTGGTCGCGGTCCAGGGCCCGCAGGCGGAGGAGATCGTCGCGTCGCTCACGGCGGACGGCGACGTCGACACGGTCCGTGGCATGAGGTACTACGCGTCGGCCGAGGCCACCGTCGCCGGGATCGGGGTGCTCGTGGCGCGCACCGGGTACACGGGGGAGGACGGCTTCGAGCTGTTCGTGCCCTCGGACCGGGCGGTGGAGCTCTGGCGTGCGCTGCTCGCGGCGGGGGAGGGGCGCGGCATCGTCCCGGCCGGGCTGTCGGCCCGCGACTCGCTGCGGCTCGAGGCGGGCATGCCGCTGTACGGGCACGAGCTCGACGAGACGACCACGCCGTACGAGGCGGGCCTCGGCCGGGTCGTGAAGCTCGACAAGACCAGTGCCGACGGTGAGCCGCTGCCGTTCGTGGGCCGCGACGCCCTCGCGGCGCGCGCCGAGAGCGCACCGGCACGCGTCCTCGTCGGGCTGCGGGGCGAGGGGCGCCGTCCCGCCCGTGCGGGGTACGACGTCGTGCAGCGCGGTCTCGACGGCGCCGTGGGCGCCGTCGTCGGTCACGTGACGTCCGGCGCGCCGTCGCCGACGCTCGGCTACCCGGTGGCGATGGCGTACGTGACGCCCGAGGTGTCCGCCGAGGGCACCGCCCTCGCCGTCGACGTGCGTGGCCGCGCCGAGCCGTTCGTCGTCGTCCCGCTGCCCTTCTACCGGCGGGCGTAGGACGATCGTCCTGAACCACCCGGTCCCGACCTTTCTGCCGTGAACCCCGAAGGAGCTGACCCCATGGCCGACTTCCCCGAGAACCTCCGCTACTCCGCCGAGCACGAGTGGGTGGACGACGCGTCGCCCGCCACGATCGGCGTCACGTCCGTCGCCGCCGACGCGCTGGGCGACGTCGTCTACCTCGAGCTGCCCGAGGTGGGCGCGACGATCGAGGCCGGCGCCGTCGTCGGCGAGATCGAGTCCACCAAGTCCGTCTCGGAGCTGTACTCGCCGGTGAGCGGCACCGTGGTGGAGGTCAACCAGTCGGCCGTGGACGACCCGGCCGTCGTGAACTCCGACCCCTTCGGCGCGGGCTGGCTCTTCAAGGTCGACGTGACCTCCCGCGGGACGCTGCTGACGGCCGAGGAGTACGCCGCCCAGGCGGGCTGACGCTTTCCCGAAACCCGTGACCGAATCGTGACCATCGGGCCCGAATTGCGTTGATTGCCTGGGATAACCGCGCTGACCTGCGACGACACGGCCGGCCGCACCCTCCGACGGGGAGCGACCGGCCGTCGTCGTCCCGGCACGGCAACAACCCGCGACATTCCGCGTCATGACAGGGGCCCCTTCCCATCTTCATCCATGACGGCTTCCCCTGGTCGACCTTCGGTCGACGGCCGTCGACGGAGGAAGAACGATGAGCACGATCGAAATGGCCCCGGTGACTAACCGTCTGCTGACGCGGCGCGAGCGGGTGGTCCTGTCCAACCTGTCCGAGGACGTCACCCTCGAGCAGATCGCGACCAAGCTGTTCGTCACCCGGAACACGGTGAAGTCGCAGGTGCGCAGCGTGTATCGCAAGATCGGTGTCTCCAACCGGGCCGAGGCCGTCGCATGGGCGCGACAGGCCGGCCTGGGGGTCAGCTGACAGCGGGGAGGTGCGAGCCCCGCCCGACGACAGGGGAGGTCGTCGGCGCGGGGCTCTCGCACGTCCGGGCACCGGGCACGGCACGGCCCGCCGGGGGTCCGGATGGCAGACTCGCGGTCATGACAGCACGCCGCCTCGTGGTCGCCGCCGCGATCGTCGACGACCTCGACCGCCCGGCGCGCCTGCTCGCGGCGCGGCGGAGCCGGCCCGAGCACCTCGTGGGCCGGTGGGAGTTCCCCGGCGGCAAGGTGGACCCGGGGGAGACGCCGGTCGAGGCGCTGCACCGGGAGCTCATGGAGGAGCTGGGGGTGCGGGTCCAGCTCGGCGACGAGCTGCCCGGCCCCGACGACGGCGCCTGGATCATCACCGACCGGCACGTGCTGCGCCTCTGGCTGGCGGCCGTCACCGACGGCGACCCGCGGCCTCTCGTCGAGCACGACGACCTGCGCTGGCTGGACCGGACGTCGCTGCTCGACGTCGACTGGCTGGACGGCGACGTCCGGATCGTCGAGCAGCTCGACGCCGTCCTGCACGACCGCGTCGACACCTCGCGCTGACGCCTGGGCGCGCGACATCGTCGCGCCACGCCTACGGTCGGACCGTCACCGGACGGAGGAGCACAGGTGGGCGCAGCGATCGGCCAGTCACTTCCCGTCGCGGTGGGCGTGCTCATCAGCCCGCTGCCGATCGTGGCGGTGGTGCTCATGCTCGTCAGCCGGCGGGCGAAGGCCAACGCCGCCGCCTTCCTGATCGGCTGGTTCGTCGCCGTCCTGGTCGTCGTCGCGCTGGTCGCCGTGCTGGCCGGGTCGTCCGCGCCGGACGACGACGGCCCGCCCGCCTGGGCGGGCGTCGTCAAGATCGTGCTCGGCGTCCTGCTCCTGCTGCTCGCGGTGCGGCAGTGGCGCGGGCGGCCGCGCGAGGGCGTCGAGCCCGAGACGCCGAAGTGGATGGCGGCCATCGACCAGTTCACGCCGGGCAAGGCCCTCGGGCTCGCCGTCCTGCTGTCCGCGGTCAACCCGAAGAACCTGCTGCTGGTCGTCTCCGGCGGCGCCGCGATCGCCGCGGCCGCGCCGGGCGACACGAACGCCCAGGTCGTGGCCGCCGTCGTCTTCGCCCTCGTCGCCAGCGTCGGCGTCGTGACCCCGCTGGTGATCTACCTGGCGACGGGCGACCGCGCCGCCGCCGTCCTCGACGGCCTGAAGACCTGGATGGTCCAGAACAACGCCGTGATCATGGCGGTCCTGCTGCTCGTCATCGGCGCCAAGATGATCGGCGACGGCATCACGGCGCTGTGACGAGCATCGGCGGCCGGCCGCGCACCAGGAGCCACAGCGGCAGGACGGCGAGGCACAGGACGGGCAGGACGGCGACGTCGGCCACCATGGCGACGCCCATGAACAGGGCGAGCCAGCCGTCGCGGGCGACGACGAGCGTCGCGCCCATCACCCCGGCGGCGACGGCGAGCCCGACGTGCACGTCGGGCACCACGGCGTGCGCGGACAGCGCCACGGCCACCCCGACGAACACGGCGGGGAAGATCCGGCCGCCGCGGAAGCCGGCGCTCGACGCGACGACGAGCGCCGCCATCTTCACGACGGCGAGGCCGAGCAGCGCCCAGGCGCCGTAGCCGGCGGCGTCGGCGGTGAGCTCCTGCATCTCGTCGAGCCCTTTGAAGAGGGTGAGCGGGCCGCCGACCGCGCCGAGGACGCCGAGCACGAGGCCGCCGGCGCCGAGCATGAGCACGGGGTGGCCGATCCGGTGGAAAGCTGCGTGCACGTGGGGGAACGCCCACACCCCGAGGAGGCAGACCAGGGCAGCGGCGGCGGCCACGGCGGGCGCGGCGACGAGGTCGCCCCACGCGGGGTCGGTGTAGCCGGGCACGTCCACCGACAGCTGGGGCGACCCGATCAGCGACATCGTCAGCGACCCGGTGCCGGCGGCGACGAGGGGGCCGAACAGGCGGTCGAACAGCGGCCCGCGGCCCTGCCCGCCGAGCGACTCGGTCATGACGAGCGCCGCGCCGACGGGGGTGCCGAACATCGCGCCGATGGTGCCAGCCGACGCCATGAGCGTCACTGCGGGCACGGGAACGCCGACGCGCGACCGCGTCACGAGCCAGACGGCGAGCGCGACGTTCACGGCGATGATCGGGTTCTCCGGGCCCAGGCTCACCCCGCCCGCGAGACCGAGGACCAGGGCGGCCGCCAGGCCGGGGACCGTGCCGACCGGGAGCGGGGCGGCGACCAGCCCGGTGGTCGCGGGGTCGTCGCCGGCGTGCCCCGGCGCCCAGCGCACGACGGCGCCCACGGCGAGGCCGGTCGCGGTGAGCACCGCGACGATCCACCAGGGGGAGTCGGCGCGTGCCCCGAGCGCCTCGGGCAGGGCGCCCCACAGCCAGCCCTGCAGCCGGCCCGCGAGCCACGACACCAGCACCAGGCCGAGGGCGGACAGGACGCCGACCACGGCGGCGGGGACGGCGAGCGCCGCGAGGCGGGCGGTGGTCAGCGGCGCGGTCGCGGCGGACTGGTCGGTCGTCACAGGGGCGAACGTAGCCGCGGCCCTCCGGTTCGGCGCGCGGTACCACCGACCTCACGGAGGCGGAGCACGCGACCCGGCTGGAGACGTTCGGCTCCTGACGGCGCCGCCCGGGGTCACGCCAGGGAGCGCACCCAGCGCTCGACGGCACGGCGGCTGCGCAGCCGCACGACCCGCACGTGCGGCGCCTCGCGGGCCAGCCGCTCGTCGAGGCCGCGGAGCTTGTGCCGCGTGCGCCACGCCCACCGCAGGATGTGGTCGCGGTCCCGGAGCACGGTGCGCAGGGGCGGCTCGACGTTCCCGTGCCACAGCTCCGTCCTGCGCAGCCGGCGCCGGACCGTGCGGGTCCCGACCTGCCACAGCACGACGGGGACCGGCGGGTCGAGCCAGACCAGCAGCTCGGCACGCTCCAGCAGCAGGGGCCGCACGGCCGTGTACTGCCACTCGCTCACCCAGGCGTCCTGCGCGACGACGGCGCGCACGTCGTCCTCGAACTCCGGGCGAGGTGTCCACCCGGTGCCGTGGTACAGGCCGTCCAGCTCCGTGTACGGCAGGCCGAGGACGGCCGACGCCCGACCGGCGAGCGTCGTCTTGCCCGCTCCGGACGTGCCCGCCACCAGGATCCGGCGGGCCGTGACGGCGGGCGGGGGAGCGGGGGCGTCGTGGGGCACCCGCCGAGAGTACGGAACGCGGTCGCGGCGCGGACACCGCCACCGGCCTGAAGACATGTGCCGGACCACTAGTACGGTAGGGAGAAATCTGCCAGGACCGGGATCGGCGCCGACCCCGGAGGACGGAGCGCACCGTGCCGCACCCCGCGCAGCCCGCCGGTCTCCTCGACGGGCGCGCCGCCGACGAGGGCTGGTCCTCCGCAGCGGCCCTCGTCGCGTCGTCGGCGGGCACGGTGAGCGCGTTCGCGGACGGGCCGGGGGACGTGGGGGCGACGACGGGCGGGCAGACCCGGTTCGACCTCGCGTCGGTGACCAAGGCCTTCGTGGCGCTCGCCGCGGCGACGCTGGTCGACGACGGCCTGCTCGACCTCGACGCCCCGGCCCGCGAGGTGCTCGACGTGCCCGCGACGTCGTCCGGCGCGACCGCGCGTCACCTGCTCACGCACACCGCCGGGCTGCGTCCCACGGCCCTCGCCTGGCGCACCACGGCCGACCCGGACGCCGTGCTCGCCGACGCCCTGGGGCCGCCGGTCGCGCCGCCGGGGACGGCGCACGCCTACTCCTGCCTGAGCTTCATCGCGCTCGGCCGGGTCCTGGAGGAGCTCGCCGGCGAGCGGCTCGACCGCGTGGTCGCGCGGCGCGTCGGTGCGCCGCTCGGGGCGGCGGGGCTGCGGTGGTCGCCCGTCGACGTCGTCGACGCCGCCGACGTCGCACCGACCGAGCCGGGCACGCCGACGGGTCGCGTGCACGACGAGCTGGCCGCGGCGACCGCCCGTCCGGTGGGGAACGCCGGGCTGTTCGGCACGCTCGACGACGTCGCACGGCTGGCGGCGCTGGTCGCCGACCGCGGGGCCGCGGGCGGCCGGCAGGTCGTGAGCGAGGCGTCGTGGCGCGCGCTGGTCGAGCCGGACGACGTCACCCGCCGCGCCGGCGCGCCGTGGGGGCAGGCGCTCGGGCTGCGGCGCGGCGACCCCGGGTTCATGGTGTCGGGAGACCAGGTGGGGCACGCGGGGTTCACGGGGACATCGTTCGTCGTCGACCTCGCCACGGGAGCGACGGCGGTGCTGCTGACGAACCGTGTCCACGGTGGGCGGGCGTCGAGCGTCGTGGCGCGGCGTCGACGGTTGGCGGCGCTCGCCGCAGGGCTCGGCACGCAGGAGGGGCGATGACGGGACGGGACACGACGCGCGGGGCGGCCCGCGCGGACGGCTACGAGCTGCGGACGGACCTGCTGACGCGGGTGGCGCACGCGCACGACGCGTCGCACTACCTGCTGCGCCCGGAGGTGGTGGTGCGTGCGCACGACGTCGACGGCGTGGTCGCCGCGATGCGGGAGGCGAGCCGCCGCGGCCTGGCGGTGACGTTCCGCTCCGGCGGCACGAGCCTGTCGGGGCAGGCGTCGGGCGCGGGGATGCTGGTCGACACGCGCACGCGGTTCGCGCGCGTCGAGGTGTTCGACGGCGGGGAACGGGTGCGCTGCCAGCCCGGCGCCACGCTGCGCCTGGTCAACGGGCACCTGGCGCGGCACGGGCGGCGGCTGGGCCCGGACCCCGCGAGCGAGATCGCGTGCACCGTCGGGGGAGTGGTGGCCAACAACTCCTCCGGGATGTCGTCGGGCACCACCCGTACCGCGTACCGGACGGTCGAGGCGATGACGGTCGTGCTGCCCGGCGGAACCGTCGTCGACACGGGGGCGCCGGACGCCGACGCGCGCCTCGCCGTCCTGGAGCCGGACCTGCACCGCGGCCTCGCGGAGCTCCGCGACCGGGTGCGCGGCAGCGCGACGATGCGCGCCGAGGTGCAGCGGCAGTTCGCGATGAAGAACACCATGGGCTACTCGGTGAACGCGCTGCTCGACCACGACAGCCCGGTGAAGATCCTCGAGCACCTGATGATCGGGTCCGAGGGCACGCTGGGCTGGGTCGCGGACGTCACCTTCCGCACGGTGCCGCTGCTCACGAAGGTCGCGACGACGCTGCTCGTCTTCGACTCCCTCGAGCGCGCCACGGACGCGCTGGTGCCGCTGGGCGCCTCCGGGCCGGAGGCGATCGAGCTCATGGACGCCGCGTCGCTGCGGGTCGCGGCGGCCGACCCGAAGGCCGACGCGTCGATGCGGTCCCTCGCGGAGGGCGCCGGCATCACCGGCCAGACGGCGTTGCTGGTGGAGTACCGCGCCGGGACGGACGACGCGCTCGCCCCGCTGCAGGACGCCGCGCGCGCCGTCGTCGACGGCCTCAGGCTCGAGCTGCCCGCCGCGCTGACCACCGACACCGCCACGCGCGAGCGCCTCTGGCGCGTGCGCAAGGGCCTGTACACCGCGGTCGCGGGCGCCCGCCCCGCGGGTGCGACGGCGCTGCTGGAGGACGTCGTCGTCCCGGTGCCGGACCTCACCGCCACCGTGCGCGACCTGGGCGGCCTGTTCGCCCGCCACGGCTACGACGACGCCGTCACCTTCGGGCACGCGAAGGACGGCAACCTGCACTTCATGATCACGCCGCGACTGGGCGACGCCGCCGAGCTGGACCGGTACGCGGCGTTCAGCGACGACCTCGTCGACCTGGTCCTCGGCCACGGCGGCTCGCTCAAGGCCGAGCACGGCACGGGCCGCATCATGGCGCCGTTCGTGCGCCGCCAGTACGGCGACGACCTGTACGCCGTCATGCGCCGCGTCAAGGACCTGTTCGACCCGCGGGGCCTGCTCAACCCGGGCGTCGTCATCACGGACGACCCGCACGAGCACCTGCGCGACCTCAAGGTCGAGGCGTCCGCCGGCGGCGAGGACGCGCCGCTCGTCGACCGCTGCGTGGAGTGCGGCTACTGCGAGCCCGGCTGTCCCTCGCGCACCGTCACGACGACGCCGCGCCAGCGGATCGCGCTGCTCAAGGAGCTCGCCGTCGCGCCCGAGGGCGAGCGGGAGGAGCTGCAGCAGGCGTACCGGTACTGGGGCGTGCAGACCTGCGCCGCCGACTCCATGTGCGTGGAGGCGTGCCCCGTCGGCATCGACACGGGCGTCGTGATGAAGGGGCACCGGGCGCGGTCGAACCCGCCCGTCGTGCAGAAGGGCGGGGAGGCGCTCGCCGGGTCGTGGGGGCCGGTCGTGGACGTGCTGCGCGGCGCGCTGGGCGTCGCGGCGAAGGTGCCGACGCCCGTGGTGCGGGTCGCCTCGGAGGTCGCGCGCGGCGTCGTCGGCACCGACGTCGTGCCGCGGGTCGACGCCGACCTGCCCGGCCCGGGACTCCGGCGCGAGGCCGCCGACCTCCCGGCCGCGGACGGTGGTGCGCCCCGGGCCGTCCTGTTCTCGTCGTGCATGGGCGAGCTGTTCGCCCCCGCGCCCCGGGGCCTGCCGGACTTCGACGGCAGCGCGGTGGGCGCCGAGTACGCCTTCCGCGTGCTGTGCGAGCGCGCCGGGATCGGGCTCGCGGTGCCGGAGGGCATCGGCGGGCTGTGCTGCGGCACGCCGTGGGTGAGCAAGGGCCTGCCGGGTGGCGCGGCGCGGATGGCGCGGCAGGTGCTCGACGCCCTGTGGACGGCGAGCCGCGGGGGAGAGCTACCGGTCGTGTGCGACGCGTCGAGCTGCACGCACGGCCTGGTCGAGACGCCGCACCACCTCTCCGGTGAGGACGCCGAGAGGTTCGCCCGGCTGCGCATCGTCGACGCCGTGACGTTCGTGCGCACCGACGTGCTGCCGGCGCTCGCGGACCGCGGGGTTGACGTCGAGCGCCAGGGGAGGGTCGTCGTGCACCCGACCTGCGCGACCGTGCACCTGGGCGCCGTGGACGACCTGCGCGCCGTCGCGGCCGCCGTCGCCGACGACGCCGTCGTGCCCGCGGCCTGGGGCTGCTGCGGCTTCGCCGGCGACCGCGGCATGCTGCACCCCGAGCTCACCGCCGCCGCCACGCACGCCGAGGCGGCCGACGTCGCGGCGGGGGAGCGGGAGCTGCCCGGGGGCCGCTACGACGCGTACGTCTCGAACAACCGCACCTGCGAGATGGGCATGGCGCGCGCCACCGGGCGCGACTACGTGCACGTGCTCGAGCTGCTGGAGGCGGCGACGCGCTGAGCGGGCTCGACCTCCAGGTCCGGCTGCTCCCCGCGACGACGCGTCCCGCCCGGCAGGTTGACGAGCACGATGCTCGCGAGCACCAGGGCGATCCCGAGCGCCTGGGACCCGGTGAGCACCTCGCCCCCGACCGCGACGCCGAGGGTGACTCCGGTGACGGGGTTCAGCAGGCCGATCACGCCCACGGCCCCGGCCGGGAGGTGGCGGAACCCGCTGAACCAGCAGACGAACCCGAGCGCCGTCGCGACGAGGCTCACGTACGCGAACGCGAGGACCTCGGTGCCCGACAGCGCGGGGGGCGCGCCCTCGACGAGCGCCGCGGCGACGAGCAGCTCGACCCCGCCGACGACGAGCTGCCACGCGGTGACCGTGAGCACGGGCGTCCCGTCCTGCCACCGCTTGGTGAGGACCGCCCCGACGGACGAGAGGGCCATCGAGGCGACGGACGCCGCGATGCCCCAGCCGTCGAGCGCGCCGGTCGCCGTGCCGACGATCAGCAGGACGCCCGCCCCGCCCACGGCGGCCCCGACGACCACGCGCGGGGTGGGCCGTTCGCGGAGCAGGAGCCAGGCCGCGCCCGCGATCGCGAGCGGGCTGAGCGACATCAGCGAGGCGGCGACGCTCGACGGGAGCAGCTGGGCCGCGACGTACACGAGGCAGAAGAAGATCCCCATGTTGAGGGTGCCGAGCACGACCGACCGCCACCACCAGGAGCCGCGAGGCAGCCGGCGCGCGACCAGCAGGAGGACGACGCCCGCCGGCAGCGCGCGGAGGGCCGACCCCCACAGCGGGGCGTCCCCGGGGAGGAAGTGATGGGTCACGAAGTACGTGGACCCGAACGCGACCGGCCCGACGGCGGCGACGAGGGGCCAGCGGACGCGGGCCAGCGCCCGGCGCGCCGGCGAAGAAGTTTCCATGGAAACCATCATACTTTCCGTGGAAAGTAGGATGGGGTCATGACCGAGACCGATCGCGTCGCCACGTTCGTCGAGCAGTGGCGGCGGGAACGCCCCGACCTCGACCCGAGCCCGATGGCGGTGATCGGGCGGATGCGACGGATCTCCGACGACTTCACCGCCGCGCTCGTGGCGAACTACCGGCGGTTCGGGATCGGGGAGGGCGAGTTCGACGTCCTGTGCGCGCTGCGGCGCGCGGGCGCCCCGTTCGCGCTGAACCCGGGCGAGCTCGCGGAGCACACCATGGTGACGGCCGGCGCGACGTCCAAGCGGGTCGACCGGCTGGAGGCCGCGGGCCTGGTGGTCCGGCAGGGCCGTGCCGACGACGGTCGCGGGCGCGTCGTCACGCTGTCGCCGCAGGGACGCCGGCTCATCGACGAGGCCTACCCCGCGCACCTCGAGCTCGAGGACGGGCTGCTGGCGCCCCTCTCGCGCCAGGAGCGCGCACAGCTCGAGGGCCTGCTCCGCAAGCTCGTCACCGGCTGACGCCGGAGGTCGCTACGCTCGCTGGCATGAGGATCCGGCCCGGGGTGCTGGCCGGCGTCGGGCTGGCCGTGCTCGTCGCCGCCACGGTCGTGCTGTTCACGGTCCGGCTCCCCGAGGGCGTCGAGCTCGCCCTGCAGGGCGTGTGGATCGTGGTCGTCGTCGTCCTGTGCTGGGGCACGGCGCGCTCGATGGGGCGCCGGCAGCGCACGCGCGACCGCGTCAGGCCCGACGGTGCCGGTGAGAGCGGACCGGCGCCGCAGTTCGACCGTCGCTCCCTCCTCGGGCAGGACAAGCAGCCGCCGCACCTGCGGTGACGCGGGCCGGTGCGGGCGCTCACCCGTCGGTGGGATGCACCACCATCGCGGCGCCGCCGCCGCGGCGGCGCGGCTCGGAGACGGCGGTGAGCAGGCCGTCGTCGCCGATCTGCACCGCCGTCGCGGCGCCGATCTCCGCGGCGGACGTGAACGCGTCTCCGGCCGGCACGAGCGTGTGCCCGTACGCCTCCAGCTCCGGGCCGTAGGCCTCGATGAACTCCGGCTCCGCGGTGACGGACGCCGTGTTGCGCTGAGCGGCGCGCGGGGCCGCGAGCGCGTCGCCGATCGGCATGCCGCGGTCGAGGTGGTTGGTGAGCGTCTGCAGCACGGTCGTGATGATCGTGGAGCCGCCGGGAGAGCCGAGGGCCAGGACGGGCTCGCCGTCGCGCAGCACGATCGTCGGCGCCATCGACGACCGTGGTCGCTTGCCCGGCTCGATGCGGTTCGGGTCGTCGGCCGCCCACACGGTGGAGAAGTCGGTGAGCTCGTTGTTCAGCAGGAAGCCGCGGCCCGGCACGAGCATCCCCGAGCCGCCGGTCTGCTCGATCGTGAGGGTGTACTCGACGACGTTCCCGTCCTCGTCCACCACGGTGAGGTTCGTCGTCGAGACGTTCTCCGTGTCCGAGTCGGCGGGGGCGATCGTCTCGCCGCACGCCGCGTCGTCGGCGTCGACGTCCCCGGGTGCCACGGGCTTGGTCGCCGCCGCCTCCGGGTCGAGCAGGCACGCGCGCTCGGCCGCGAAGTCGTCCGACAGCAGGGTGTCGAGGGGGACGTCGACGAACGCCGGGTCGCCCAGGTACGCGCCGCGGTCGGCGAACGCCAGGGCGCTCGCCTCCAGGTAGTGGTGCAGGTAGGCCGCGTCGTCCATCCCGGACAGGTCGAACGTCTCGAGGATGTTCAGCGCCTCGCCCACCGTGGACCCGCCGCTGGACGACGGCGCCATGCCGTAGACGTCGTAGTCGCGGTAGTCGGACACGGTCGGGTCCTGCACCAGCGCCTCGTACCCGGCCAGGTCGTCGAGGTCGAGGTAGCCCGGGGGCACGGGCAGGTCCGTGTCGGGGGAGGTCTGCGGGTGCTGCACGACGTCGACCATCTCCGCCGCGAGCCGTCCGCCGTAGAACGCGTCGGTCCCGCGCTTCGCCAGCAGGTCGTAGGTGGCGGCGAGGTCGCGGTTGCGGAACACGCTGCCGACGGCGGGCGGCGCCCCGCCCGGCAGGTACAGTTCCGCCGTGGCGGGGAACGCCGCGAACCGCTCGGCGTTGTCCGCCGTCTGGTCGTGGAACGTCTGATCGACGACGAAGCCCCGCCGCGCCAGCTGCGTCGCCGGCTTCAGCGCCTTCTTCAGGGAGTAGGTGCCCCACTCGTCGAGCGCCGTCTGCCAGGTGGCGGGCGTACCCGGCGTGCCCACCGAGACGCCGCTCGTCACCAGGTCCGGCGTGAACGGGTACGGCTTGCCGGTCGCCGGGTCGATGAACGCGTTGTTCGGCATCTCCGCCGGCGCCGTCTCCCGGCCGTCGATCGTCTGCACCTCGCCGGTGTCGGCGTCGTAGTAGACGAAGTACCCGCCGCCGCCGATCCCGGCGCTGTACGGCTCGGTCACCCCCAGCGCGGCGGCCGCCGCCACCGCCGCGTCGACCGCGTTGCCGCCCTTGCGCAGCACGTCCAGGCCGACCCGGCTCGCCTCCGGGTCCACCGTGCTGACGGCGCCGCCGTACCCGACCGCGGTGGGCACCTTCACGTCACCGTGCCCGCCACCGTGCGGGTGGGCGCTCGCGGTGGACGCGGCGGTGGTGCCGACGACGGCGGTCGTCGCGGTCAGCACCGCCGCGCCCAGGGCGGCCAGCACGCGGGTGCGGCGGGGGCGTGAGCTGGAGCGGCGGTGGTCCAGACGGTGGTCCATGGGGTCTCCTGTGGCGGGCGGGTCCCGAGGCGCTTCTCCCACAGTGGCGGAGAACGACGTCGGACGCCCGCCGAACGCGGCGGGGCGGGGCGACCCGGCCCGTGTCCCGAACTCCTGACCTGGTCTGTTGCGCTGCGCCCGCGGGGTCGCGACGGTAGGCGGATGACGACACCGGTCGCGGGCTTCGAGCTGCGGACCTCCGACGCCCAGGAGGCCGAGCAGGCGCTCGAGAGGATCTTTCCCCGGGTCCACCTGCGCGCGCCGAAGCAGGCCTTCGAGTTCTCCATCCGCTCCGCCGCGATCGCGCGCCTGGCCTGGACGGACCACACGCTCCCCATGCCGGGGCGCTCGGCTCTGGACGAGCCCGAACCGATCGTCGTGCTCCAGCTGCGGGGGGAGATCGAGCTGCAGCACGCGGGGGAGGCCTTCGGCCCTGGCCCGGTGCTGCTCGACGCGCCGGACCGCGCGACGGCGACCTGGGAGACCGCCCGGACCAGCGGTCTCACCCTCGACCGCGGCTACGTGCGCGCGGTGGCCGCGCGGCTGACCGGGCGCGACCAGCCGACCCACCTGTTCCGGTCAGGGTCCCCGCGAGACCCGGCGGCGGCGCGCGCCTGGAAGGCGACGACACGGTACGCCGCGCAGTCGTTGACCCGCGACGCCGAGGCGCTGTCGTCGGCGGTGCTGCAGAGCTCGCTGGCGCACCACGTCGCCCTCTCCCTGCTGCACGCCTTCCCGAACGTCGCCCTCGACGACCAGGGGCGAGCGGCCGAGCGCGTGCTGCCGCCGGTCGTCCGCAGGGCGTCGGCGTACATCGACGAGCACGCGCACGAGGCGATCACGGTCGACGACGTCGCGGCCGCGGTGCACGTCTCCACCCGCGGACTGCAGGCGGCGTTCCGGCGCTCGCTGGGCGCCACCCCGGGGGACGCGCTGCGCCGGGCCCGGCTGGACGGGGCGCGGCGCGAGCTCCTGGACGGTGACCCGGAGGTGGTCACGGTCGCGGCCGTGGCGCGCCGGTGGGGTTTCTTGCACCTCGGCCACTTCGCCGCCGCCTACCGCCGGGCGCACGACGAACTGCCGTCGCAGACCCTGCGCCGGTGAGCGCCGGACGTCAGGGCGTCGTGACGGACCGTCCGGTCGCGAGGAGCGCCTGGCGCAGCAGGTCCTCGACGACGGGCCGCGCCGCCGTCCCGTGCGTGCGCGCGGCGGCCAGCACGGCCGCGGCGAGGTCCCGCACCTTGACGTTGTGCGTGTTGGAGGCGCTGCGCAGGACGGTGAAGGCGTCCTCGGCCGCGAGGCCGTAGAGCAGCATCAGCACCCCCTTGGCCTGGTCGATCGCGGACCGGCTCTGCGCCGACGCGGCCACCTGCCGCGAGGCCATCCGGGCCGCGTCTTCGCTGACCTCGGCCGTCACGTCGGTCACGAAGCCCTGGAGCACGGCCATGGCGGGGTCCTCCGCGGCGGGCCGGACCTGGCCGGAGAGCACGACGGTACGTTCGCGACCGCGCGCGTCCATGATGCGGTGCACGCTGGCGAAGGGGGTCCCGGTGCGCTGCGCCGCGGCGAGCAGCCGCCGCACCCGCTCGCGGTCGTCGGGGTGCTTGTGGGCCAGGACGAGAGCGGTGGACGGCACCACCTCGCCCGGCTCGAACCCGTGGACGAGGTACATCCCCTCCGACCACCACCAGGTCTCAGCCGGGAGCAGGCAGCGGTAGGAGCCGGTGAGCGGCGCCGGCGGGATGTCGAGCGCGTGCTCCAGGGTGGAACCGTCGTCCGCCGGCGCGGGCGGAGAGGTGGGCTGGGGCGGGTCGGTCGGCATGCGACGGGGATCCACGGGCACCTCCTGGCCATGCGCGTTCCGGCGGGATCGGTGCGCGGTCTGCTTCCGGGACCGATTGCCGATGCCGGTGGATCACCACACCACGGGTGGGCCGCCCTCGACGGGGCCGTCTGCGTGCCGGGGACAGCCGTGTGCGTCTGAGGGACAACCGGGCGGTGGCCCGAGGAGGTAGAAGAGTTTCCCTGTCGGTTGACATCGTGAAAGTTGATGGCAACCTGGTCGCGGGACGCTGCGACGGCGCACGTCCCGGCCCGACCAGCGGAGGATCCCCGATGAGCCGAGCACCGATCCGAGCTCTGCCCCCTGCCCGACGTACCGTCCCTGTCGGGGTCGGCCTCCTGCTCGGCCTGGCGATGGCGGTGCCCGCGGGCTCCGC
The DNA here is from genome assembly GCF_042793275.1 of Isoptericola sp. NPDC056578. Lineage (NCBI taxonomy): Bacteria > Bacillati > Actinomycetota > Actinomycetes > Micrococcales > Promicromonosporaceae > Isoptericola > Isoptericola sp. NPDC056578. The sequence goes on along the minus strand of NZ_JBHTVC010000020.1, from coordinate 25,260 downwards.
CGCGGCCGCCGCGCCGGCCGACCCGCGCGACCTGCCGGTCGCGACCGCCGGCACCGCCCCCGCCGAGGTGACGACCCGCACCGACGAGGTCGCCGACCTGCCGCTGGACGACGGCGGCGCCGCGATCGTCACCGAGCGCACCGAGCGGCTGATCGCCCCGGGGCTGGAGCTCACCGAGTTCGCGCGCGTCTCCGCCGAGGGCTGGCTGAGCGGGGAGGTGCTCGTCGCGCACCTCGGCCAGGACGACGGCCCGCGACTTGGCTACCTCGGCCCGGACGCCGTGGCCGGGAACGCGACCGTGAGCGAGATGGCCGCCGACCGGGGCGCCGTCGCCGCGATCAACGGCGACTTCTTCGACATCAACAACTCCGGCGCCGCGCTCGGCGCGGCCGTGGACGACGGCGAGCTGCTCAAGTCCGCGACGCCGGGCCGCGAGAAGGCGCTCACGGTCGACGCGTCCGGCGTCGCGCGCCTCGCGGAGGTGTTCCTGGAGGGCACGGTGTCCTTCGGCGCCGGGGCGGACCGGCACGACCTGCCCGTCGCGGGACTCAACGTCACCGCCGTCCCGGCGGGCGGCGTCGCCGTCTTCGACGCGTCCTGGGGCGACGCCGCGCGCACCCGCCCGCTCGGCGCGGGGGAGCAGGGCGTGGAGGTGCAGGTCCGCACGACCGGCGGCGCCGCCGCGGGGACGGTCGTCGCGGTGGGCTCGCCCGGCGAGGGCCGCCTGCCCGCGGACGTGCGGGCCGTCGTCGCCCGCCCGGGGGCCGCGGCCGACGCGCTGAAGGCGCTCGCCCCCGGCGACGAGGTGTCCCTCGCGTACGGGCTGCGCGACGACCTCGGCGAGCTCCGCACCGCCATCGGCGGTGACCCGGACGACTGGCTGCTCGAGGACGGCGAGGTCACGTCGTCCACCAGCGACTTCGCGACGCTCCGGCACCCGCGCACGGCGGTGGGCCTCAGCGCGGACGGCACGACGGCGTACCTCGTGGTCGTGGACGGCCGGCAGGCACAGAGCATCGGCGCGTCGCTGCCGGAGCTGGCCCGGCTCCTCGGCCAGCTCGGCGCGGACGACGCGATCAACCTCGACGGCGGCGGCTCCACGACGATGGTGGCGCGGCTGCCCGGCGACGCCGGCACCAGCGTGCTCAACAGCCCGTCCGACGGCACGGAGCGGCTGGACGCCAACGGTCTCGGGCTCTTCACCCCGGAGGGCTCGGGCGAGGTGCACGCGTTCGACGTGCGCGCTGCCGTCCCGACGGGCGACGCCCCCGCGACCGACGCGCTGCGGGTCTTCCCCGGCCTGCACCGCACGCTGACGGCGGCCGGGTTCGACGAGACCCGCGCGCCGGTCGACACCCGGCCCGACTCCTGGACGACGAGCGACGCCGGCGCGGCCACCGTCGCGACCGGCGAGGACGGCGCGGGCGTCGTCACCGGCGTCGCGGCCGGCACGACGACCGTCCGCGCCGCGACCCCCGCGTCGGACGGCGTCGCGACGGGCTCCGCCGACCTCACGGTGCTGGGCGCGCCGGTGCGGCTCACCGTCCCCGAACCCGTGGTGACGCTCCCCGACGACGAGGCGACGGCGTCCCTCATCGTCGTCGGGCACGACGCCGACGGGTACTCCGCGCCGATCGAGGCGCGCGACGTCGAGGTCTCGGGCGGCGACGGCGTCGCCGCGCTGGAGCCCGCGGCCGACGGGTCGTTCACGGTGCGGGCGTTGCAGGACTCCGGCGCCGCGAGCTTCACGCTCGCCGTCGGGGACGAGCAGGTGGAGGTCGCCGTCGCGGTCTCGCTCGAGGACGTCGTCGTCGCCGACCTGGCCGACGTCGCCCGCTGGACCTCCGCGCACGACCGGGCCCCCGGAGGCTCGGTCGTCCCCGCCGCCGGGCACGACGGCGCGGCCGGGCTGAAGCTCACCTACGACTTCACGCAGTCCACCGCCACGCGCGGCCAGTACGCCGTGGCCCCGGACGGCGGGGTCGTCGTCACGGGCCAGCCGCGCACGGTGACGATGTGGGTCGACGGCGACGAGCAGGGCGCCTGGCTGCGCCTCCAGGTGCGCCAGGGAGACGGCGTCGTCACCAACCTGGACGGCCCGACCGTCTCCTGGAAGGGGTGGCGCCAGGTCGAGCTCGCCGTGCCGGAGGGTGTCGCGTACCCGCTCACGCTGCAGCGCGTGCGGGTGCTGGAGACCCGCGCGGCCACGCAGTACAAGGGCGCGCTCACGATCTCGGACGTGCGGGCGCAGGTGCCGCCGGACGTCGACGCGCCGCAGGCCGAGCGCGTCGAGGACCCCGTGGTGGTTGCGGAGGGGGCCACGGACGACGCGCCGCTGCGCGTGGCCGTCCTGTCCGACGCGCAGTTCGTCGCCCGCGACCCGGAGTCCGGGGCGGTGCAGGGCGCGCGGCAGGCGCTGGCGGAGATCGTCGCTGCCGACCCGGACCTGCTCGTCATCAACGGCGACCTGGTGGACGAGGCGTCGCCCGCCGACTTCGACCTGGCCCGGGAGGTGCTCGACGAGGGCCTCGCCGACGCGGACTTCCCCTGGTACTACCTGCCGGGCAACCACGAGGTCATGGGCGGCTCGATCGAGAACTTCGAGGACGAGTTCGGCGAGCGGACGCACGTCGTCGACGTGCCCGACCCGCGCGGTGACGGCGGCACCACCCGCCTCGTCATGCTCGACTCGTCCAGCGGGCGGCTGGGCAGCGACTTCGCCCAGCTCCGCGCCCTGCGGGACGCGCTCGACGGCGCGGCCACGGACGACGCCGTGACCGGCGTCGTGACCCTCTTCCACCACCCGCTCGACGACCCGCTGCCGACCCAGGCCAGCCAGCTCGTCGACCGTGTGGAGGCCGAGACGCTGCGCGGCTGGTTCGAGGACTTCCGCGAGACGTCGGGCAAGCAGGTCGCCTCCGTCGGGTCGCACGTGGGCGTCTTCCACGCCGCCACCGCCGACGGCATCCCGTACGTCGTCAACGGCAACTCCGGCAAGAGCCCGGCCAGCACGCCCGCGGACGGCGGGTTCACCGGCTGGTCGATGATCGGGATCGACCCGGCGGCCGAGGGCACCGGCGACGGCGGCTGGTTCTCCTGGGAGGTCAACGCCCGCGCCGCGAGCGTCGCGGTGAGCGGGCCCGACGAGCTCGCGGTCGGTACGTCCGGCCAGGTCAGCGCCCTGCTCACGCAGGACGGCACCCGCGAGGTGCCGGTCGCGTGGCCGGTCTCCTCGCTCTGGGGCGGTGACCGGGTGTTCGTCGGGTCGGCCGACGACGCCCCTCGCGGCACCGTCCTCGCCCTCGACCCGGTCACCCACGAGGCGACCGCCGTCGCCCCCGGCCGCGCGACCGTCCAGGTCGAGGTGAACGGCGTCGTCGGGACGCGCGAGGTGCTGGTCCCCGCAGGGGCGCCCGGCCAGGCGCGGATCAGCGACGACAACGGCTGGGACACCGGCCTGCGCGACGGCGACTACCGCGTGCTCGTCGACCTGTGGTGGGGCGAGAACGCCACGAGCCTCCGGCTCTACGAGGACGGCGAGCTCATCCACACGGAGAGGCTGACGCACGGCGGCACCGACGCGCAGCGGGTCGCCGTCCCGGTGACGGGCAGGCCGAACGGCGAGTACGTGTACACGTGCGAGCTGGTCAACGCCGCGGGGACCACGCCGTGCGCCGGCCCGCACACCGTGCGCGTCGTGGACGCGAACCCGGGCACGCCGGTGCTCTCCCACGACAACCACGACGGGGACGGGGACTACGCCGTCACCACCACCAAGTGGTGGGGCACGCAGGCCACCGGATACGTGCTGTACGAGGACGGCGTCGAGATCGACCGACAGGAGCTCGTGCCCGGCGCCGGGGGAGAGGCGCAGCACGCCACCACCGCCGTGACGGGCCGGGAGCCGGGCACCTACCGGTACGTCGCCGTGCTCACCAACGCCGCGGGCGAGACCCGCAGCAAGGAGCTGACGGTCCGCGTGCGCCGCTGAGCACGCCGGCGCCGACCGCGGCAGGCGTTCGCCCCGCCCGCCGCGGTCGGCCTATCCTCGGAGCATGAGCGACTTCCAGGTCAACCCGCGCGTCAAGTCCGAGCCCACCGGTGCCGTCCTCGGGCGCTTCCTCGGCGCGTTCGTGCTCTTCCTGGGCGGCCTCGTGCTGTTCGGCTCCGGCGTCTCCGGCGGGAACCCGACCCTGGACCCCTACTTCGTCGTCGGCGGCATCCTCGCCGTCTCGCTGGCCTTCGGCCTGCCGATGATCGGCGCGCACGAGCGCGGCTGACCCCGCCTCACCGCACTGCCGAACAGGCGGTTGGCACCGTGATCGAGCGCCAGTTCGCTCGATCACGGTGTCAACCGCCTGTTCGTCGTCCTGCGGGGGCGGTCAGGGGCTCAGCAGGGCCGACGTCCAGGCCTCGACGCCGGCGGCGTCGATGGGCAGGGCGTCGGAGAGCACCTCGTGCCCGTCGTCCGTGACGAGCAGGTCGTCCTCCAGCCGCACGCCGATGCCGCGCAGCTCCGGCGGCACGGTGAGGTCGTGGGCGTGGAAGTACAGGCCCGGCTCGACGGTCATGACGACGCCCGGCTCCAGGTCGGCGCCCATGTAGTCCTTCCAGTCGCTGTGCGCGCAGTCGTGCACGTCGAGCCCCAGGTGGTGGCCGATCCCGCACACCAGCCAGCGGCGGTGGTGCTGGCCCTGCGGGGACAGCGCCTCGTCGACGGACACGGGCAGCAGGCCCCAGTCGTGCAGGCCCTGGGCGATGACCTCCATCGCCGCGTAGTGGAAGTCGAGGTAGTTCACCCCGGGCTTCACGTGCGCCATCCCCGCGCGATGGCTCTTCTCGACCAGGTCGTGCACGGCGCGCTGCTCGGCGCTGAACCGGCCCGACGGCGGCACGGTGCGCGTGACGTCGGCGGTGTACAGGGTGTCGGTCTCGACGCCCATGTCGAGCAGCAGGGCCGCGTCGGGCAGCACGGGGCCGTCGCAGCGCACCCAGTGCAGGGTGGGCGCGTGCGGGCCGCTGCCGACGATCGTGGCGTAGCCCGGCCCGTTGCCGGTGGTGCGGGCGTGCCGGTCGAACGTGCCCTGCAGCCAGCGCTCGCCGCCGGACCGCACCGCCGCGGGGATCTCCCGGGCCACGGCCTCGAAGCCCGTCACCGTGTGGTCGACGGCGGCGCGCAGCTGCGCCACCTCCCACGCGTCCTTGACCATGCGCAGGTCCGCGCACGCGCGGGCGAGCTCGGGCGAGAGCTCGAGGCCGTGCCGCGCCACGACGTCGGCCGGGACCGCGCGGCCGGCCCACCAGCCGGAGCCGTGCGCGAGCGCGTCGTCGAGCTCCGCCAGCGGGCGCACCGGGACGCCCAGCGCCTGCTCCCACTCGCCGAGCCCGGGGGAGGCGCCCACCCACAGCTCGCCGTGCATCGCGTCGGAGAAGAACGCCGGGTCGCCCGGCCGGGCCGGCGGCGGCGCGTAGAGCACGGCGTCCACCCCGTGCAGCACGACCACGGCGTCCTCGAGCTGGCAGCCGGTGAGCCACACGAAGTCGCTGTCGGCGCGGAAGTCGTACGACGTGTCGTTGCTGCGCACCGGGGCTCGCCCTGCGCCGACGACGACGGTCCTCCCGGCGAGCCGCTCGGCCAGCCGGGCGCGATGGGCGGCCGCGGCCTCGGCGGCGCCGGCGGGCACCCGGGCGGGCACGACGTCGGCGGACCAGCCCTGGGCGATCATCTCGGTGAAGGCCGGCACCTCCGTGAGGCGCGGGGTCCGGTTCCCCGAGTGCGGGGGGCGGTGGTCGTGGTGCTGCGTCATCGTTCTCCTCCTGCGTCCCGGACCAGCTCCCGCAGGCGCCGCAGCACCCGGGGGTCGCCGAGTCCGTCGTGCTCGTACTCGTTGGTCACCCAGGCGTGGGAGCTCCCCAGCCTGGACAGGGTGTCGAGCTGCAGGCCCGAGTCCACGTACATGTCGTCGAAGTACACGGCGGCGGCCAGCGGCACGTCGTTCGCGGCGAGCCGCTCGACGTCGTACAGCGGGCTCCACTCCCGGCGCGCGGCGAGCTCGTGCACCGCCGGTGCGAAGGGCCTCAGCAGCCGCACCTCGTCGAACATCCACGGGAACGCCATCTCGCCCGTGAGCAGCAGCGGTCGCTCGTCGGGCCCGAACTGCGGCCGCTCGTCGCGGGCGCGCTGCGCCGCCCACGCCGTCGGGCCGTTCGCGCCGTCGCCGTAGATGGACTCCTGGAGCGTCCAGAACAGGGGGTTCGACGCCGAGGACGAGCGCACCAGCACCTGCTCCAGGAACGCGTGCGACAGCCTGCCGGGGCGCACGAACGCCTCGTCGACCAGCCAGTGCAGGCGCTCCGAGCCGGGCTTCATCCCCAGGTCGATCCCCAGGGACTGGAACCGGTGCACCGTGAGGGTGTCGCCGTCGGGCAGGCGCACGTCGCCCTCGGCGAGCCGGTCGGCGATCGCGGCCACGGCGTCGACGTCCTGCGGGTACAGGTCGTAGTAGCGGCGCGTCTTGGCCTCGGCGCGCGCGAACGTGCGCCGGTAGACCTCGTCGGCGCTCGCGGGCGTGCCGGGGATGCCGCCCGTGACGTAGCAGGCCGCCAGACCCTCCGGCGCGGTCGAGAGGTAGGCGAGCGTGATCCAGCCGCCGAACGACTGGCCCAGGCTCGCCCACCGGCGGCCGTCGTAGTGCGTGCGGCGCACGTGCTCGAGGTCGGCCACGATCGAGTCGGCGCGGAAGCACGCGAGGTAGTCGGCGGCCGCGACGGCGTCCCCGCGCGCCGCGACGGCCTCGCCGTCCAACGGCGTGCTGCGGCCGGTGCCGCGCTGGTCCGGCAGGATCACGCGGTACGTCGTCAGGGCCTCGTCGATCCAGCCGTCGCGCTTGAGGGGGCGGGGCGACGCACCGCCCGGCCCGCCCTGCAGGTACACGAGCAGGGGCAGGTCGTCGCCGCGCCGGTCCGGGTCGACCAGCTCGCGCCAGAAGACCTCGATCTGCTCGCCGTCGAGCCGCGACCAGTCGAGAGGGACGGTGGCGCTGTGCTCGGTGACGTGCAGGCCCGGCAGGTGATAGGTGGTCACGCGGTCGTCTCCTCCTCGGTGGCGGTGGCGGTGGCGGTGGCCTCGGGCGTCGCCGCGGCCCGTGCCTCGGCCGCCTCGCGGCGCGCCCGCTCCCACTCGGGCCGGATGCGCGGCACGGCGGCCAGCAGGGTCCGGGTGTACTCGTGCTGCGGGTCGTCGAAGACGGCGTCGCGCTCGCCCTGCTCGACGATGCGGCCCTGCGACATCACCGCGACGCGGTCGGCGATCTGCCGCACCACCGCGAGGTCGTGCGCGATGAAGAGGTAGCTGAACCCCTCCTCGCGCTGCAGCCGGCGCAGCAGGTTGATGATCTGCGCCTGCACGGACACGTCGAGCGCGGAGACCGCCTCGTCGCAGACCACCAGCCGCGGCGACACCGCGAGCGCGCGGGCGATGCCGATGCGCTGCGCCTGGCCGCCGGAGAACTGCGACGGGTAGCGACGGTGGTGGTCGGGGTCCAGGCCCACCCGCTCCATGAGCTGCTGCGTGAACGCCCGCGCGCCGCCCGGCACCTCGCGCCCCTGGTAGACCAGGGGCGCGGTGACGATGCGCTCCACGGTGTGCCGTGGGTTGAGCGACGAGTACGGGTCCTGGAAGACCACCTGCACGTCGCTGCGGAACCGCCGCAGCCGGTCGCCCTTCGCGTGCGTCACGGGCTCGCCGTCGAAGACGACCTCGCCCGACGTCGCGTCCGTCAGCCGCGCGACGATCCGCGCCGTCGTCGACTTGCCGGACCCCGACTCGCCGACCAGGGCCAGCGTCTCCCGCGCGTGCACCTCGAGGCTCACCCCGTCGACCGCCCGGAACGTGTCCGCGCGGCCCAGCAGCCCGCCGGTGCCGGGCACCGCGAACTCCTTGACCAGGTCGGTGGCGCGCAGCAGCGGCCCGGCGTCGTGCGACGTCGCCGACGCCGGTGCGCTCGCGGGGGCGACGGCGTCGGCCCCGGTGCTCTGCCCGGTGCTCGTCGTGCTCATGGCTTCCCTCCCACGCCGGCGGTGCCGGCGGTGCTGTCGATGCCGCGCAGCTCGCCGATCTCGTCGTCGATCCGGGGGACGGCGCCGAGCAGCGCCCGCGTGTACGGGTGCTGCGGGTCGGAGAACAGCCGCTCGGCCGGTGCCTGCTCCACGGCCACGCCGTGCCGCATGACGACGACGTCCTCGGCGATCTCGGACACGACGGCGAGGTCGTGCGAGATGAGGATGAGCGCCGTCCCCGTCTCCCGCCGCACCTCCTGGAGCAGGTCGAGGATCTGGGCCTGCACGGTGACGTCAAGGGCCGTGGTGGGCTCGTCGGCGATGAGCAGGTCCGGCTCGGTGGACAGCGCCATCGCGATCATCACGCGCTGGCGCATCCCGCCGGAGAACTGGTGCGGGTAGTGGTCCACCCGCCGGGCGGCGTCCGCGATGTGCACGCGCTCCATCGCCTCGACCGCGACCTTGCGCGCCTGGCGCCGGGTGACCCCGGGCCGGTGCGCCCGGTAGGCCTCCTCGATCTGCATCCCCACGGAGTAGTACGGGTTCAGGGACGACAGCGGGTCCTGGAAGATCATCGACATGCGGTCGCCGCGCAGGCGCCGCACCTTCGACTCGGGCAGCGACGTCAGGTCCGCGCCGTCCAGGGACACCCGGCCGCGCAGGCTCGCCGTGGGCGGCAGCAGCCCCATGACGGCCAGCGACGTCATCGACTTGCCGGAGCCCGACTCGCCGACGATCCCCAGCGACGCGCCCTGCTCCAGCGTGAACGAGAGCCCGTCCACGACGTCGACCGGCCCGTGCGCCGTCCGGAAGGTGATGGTGAGGTCCTCGACCTCGAGCAGCGTGCTCATGCCGGCCCCCTCATGCCCTGGCCCCGACCCGGACGCGCGGGTCGATGGTGGTGTAGACGATGTCGACGATCACGTTCCCGACGATCACCAGGAACGCCGCGACGAGCGTGACGCCCATGATGACCGGCTGGTCGTTCTTGGTGATCGAGTCGGACGCCATCTTGCCGATGCCGTTGAGGCCGAAGACGGTCTCGATGATGATCGCGCCGCCCAGCAGGCCGGCGAAGTCCATGCCGAACAGCGTCACGACCGGCGTCAGCGCGGGCCGCAGCGCGTGCCGCCGCCACACCAGCCGGGGCGCGAGCCCCTTGGCGCGCGCCGTGCGCACGAAGTTCTCGTCCAGGGTGTCGAGCACGTTCGCCCGCGTGAGCCGCTGGTACATCGACGCGTAGGTGAACGCGAGCACCAGCCACGGCATGACGAAGTTGAGGAACCACTGCCCGGGGTCGGCGGCGAACGGCACCGCCTGGGGGAACGGCAGCCACCCGAGCCTGACCACCAGCACGTACTGGAGCACCAGGGCGAGCACGTAGTTGGGGATGGAGACGCCGCCCAGCGCGGCGCCGGTCGCCGCCCGGTCGAACCAGGTGCCCTTCTTGATCGCCGCGATCATGCCGCCCGAGACGCCCATGAGCAGCCACAGCACGGCGGCGCCCACGGCGAGCGTGGCCGAGACGCCGAAGCGCTGCTCGAACATCTCGAGCACGGGCTGCCCGGTCTGGAAGGAGTAGCCCAGGCAGGGCGCGGCGCAGTCGATCGCGTTGGCGCCCGTGCCGTAGGTGGTGCCGACGAACAGCCCGGACAGGAAGCCGAAGAACTGCTCGTAGAACGGCCGGTCGAGGCCCAGGTTGGTGCGGATCTGGTCGATCAGCTCGGGCGTGCAGTTCTTGCCGCAGATCTGCACGGCAGGGTCGGGGGAGAGCGCGAAGAAGATCGCGTACGTGAACAGGACGACGAGGAACAGCACGCCCACCATGCCGGCGAGCCTCGTCACGAGAAAGCGGACCATCAGCGCCTCTCCCCCGCGTCGACGACGTCCTTGAGCCGGTCGCCGAGGACCGTGAAGGACAGCACGAGCAGGAACAGGAAGGTTCCGGGGATCAGGAAGTACATGGGGTCGACGGCGTACCAGCTCATCGACTGCGCGATCATCTGCCCCCAGGACGGGGTCGGCGGGACCACGCCCACGCCGAGGAAGCTCAGCCCCGCCTCCGTGCCGATGTACCCGGGCACGGCGAGCGTCGTCATGACGATGATCGTGGAGCGCAGGTTCGGCAGGATCTCCAGCAGCACGATCCGCCAGCCCGACGCCCCGGACGCCCGGGCCGCCTCGACGAACTCGCGCTGGGTGATCGTCATCGTCTGCCCCCGTACGACGCGCGCCAGGTACGGCCACCCGAACACGGAGATGACCAGCACCAGCAACGGCGCCCGGTTGCTCGCGGGGAGCGCCGACAGGATCGCGATCATGAAGATCAGCGCGGGGAACGCCATGAGGAAGTCCATGACGCGCGAGACGACCTGGTCGACCTTGCCCCCGTGGTACCCGGCGAGGAGCCCGAAGAGGACGCCGAGCAGGGTGGTGAGGGCGGTGGCGGCCAGCGCGATGAGCATGGAGGTGCGCGCGCCGTAGACGATGCGCGCGAACAGGTCGCGGCCCGTGCCGGGCTCGACGCCGAACCAGTGCTCGGCGCTGATCCCGCCGAGCGGTCCGATCGGCAGGCCGCCGAGGTTCGGGTCGATGGCGGTCTGGTCGAACTCGTACGGGCCCCAGCCCGAGAGCTGGACGACGAGCGGCGCGGCGACGGCCAGGAGCGCGACGAGCGCGATGTACGACAGGGCGAGCACCGCCCCGCGGTGGCGGAGCAGGTGGTGCCAGACCCCCTGCCGGCGCGCCGGGGGCGCGGCGCCGACGGACGGCGCGCCCCCGGCCTCGGTCTCGAGCGTGGTCATGCTGAGGGTCATGGCTCAGCCCTTGCTCGGGTCCTTGAGCCCGACGCCGGTGTAGTCGAGCCCACCGGTCGCGACGCCGGGGCTGGAGTACACCCCGGTGACGTTCTCCCCGGGCAGCAGCACGACCTTCTCCACCAGCAGCGGCACGATCGGCGCCTCGGTGAGGACCTGCTCGTCGAGGTTGCCCCACGCCTCGTTCGCCGCCGTCGGGTCCGTGACGGCGAGCGCGTCGTCGATGGCGGAGTTGATCGCCGGGTCGTCGATCTGGGCGAGGTTCGAGTTGCCCTTGTCCGTGATGCGGCGCCCGTCGAACAGCGGCGGGATCACGGTGCTCGCCGACGACGCCCAGTCCGGGCACCAGCCCGTGATCGCGGCATCGTTCTGCAGCTTGGGCGTGCCGATCGTCTCGTAGAACTTCGAGGTGTCGATCGGGTTGAACGTGACCTTGATGCCCACGCGGGACAGCGACTGCTGCACGGCCTCGGCCTGCGCCTGCAGCTTGGGCTGCGTGCGCATGTCGAGCGTCATCTCGAACCCGTCGGCGTAGCCGGCCTCGGCGAGCAGCTCCTTGGCCTTGTCGACGTCGCCGGTGTTCCCCTCGCTGGGGTACAGGTCGAAGTCCTTGAACCCGGCCACCGACTGCGGGATCGTCGTGCTGGCGATGTCGGCGAGCATCGTGCCGCCGGTGCCGTTCTGCACGGCCGCCTTGTCCACCGCGTACGAGATCGCCTGACGTACCTTGACGTCGTCGAAGGGCTTCTTGGTGGTGTTCAGGCCCATGTAGGTCGTGCAGACGCCCGGCCAGTCGACCAGCCGGTCCTTGTACTTGGGGTCCTGCAGGCGCGCGAGCGTGGCGGGCTGCAGGTTGCCGCCGATGGCGTTGACGTCGGTGCCCTGGCCGGCGAGCAGGCGCTCGTCGATGGTGGCCGGGTCCAGGCCGAGCTGGAAGTTCCAGCCGTCCGGCTTGGCGGTGCGCACCTCGTCGGTGGCCGCGTCCCAGTTCTCGTTGCGCACGAGCTTGATGACGCTGCCGGGGGTGTACTCGTCGAGCGTGTACGGGCCGGACGCGACGAGGTCGTTGAGGAACTCGTCGCCGGCGCCGGAGCCCACGGGGAACGGCGCGAAGTTGGGCTGCGACGCGACGGCCGGGAAGTCGGGGAACGGCGCCTTGAGGTGGAAGACGATCGTGGTGTCGTCGGGCGTCTCGATGGTCTTCAGGTCGCCGGACTTGTACGGCCCCTCGTAGTCCTCCGGCGCGTCGATGACCTGCTTGGCGTACGGGGAGCCGATGCCGATCTCCGGGTCCCAGGCCCGCGAGACGCCGAACTTCACCTCGGCGGACGTGATGGGCGTGCCGTCGTCGAACTTCAGCCCGTCCTTGAGCGTGAACGTCCAGGTGAGGCCGTCGTCCGACACCGTGCCGGTGTCCGTGGCGAGGTCGGGCACGATCTCGTTCGGGTCCTCGGCGCTGCCGGACGCCGGTGTCGTGAGGGTGCGGTACACGAGGCGGTAGAAGTTGTTGACGCCGCCGTCCCAGCCCTTGGCCGGGTCGAGGTAGGAGAAGTCGGCGTTCTGCAGCACCTGGACGACGCCGCCCTCGGCGGGCTGGCCCTCGAGGCCGCCGGCGGTGCTCGCCGTCGAGCCGCCGCCTCCGCCCCCGGACGAGCACGCGCCGAGCGCGAGGAGGGCCGCGACGCCGAACGCTGCGGCACGGAGGGCTGGTCTGGTCACTCGTCGTGTCATGGAAAACCTCCCAGGGTGGGGATGGTGCGACGGGTCGGTCGGGACGTGCGGTGGTGCGGGTGCGGTGGTGCGGGTCAGGACGTCCGGAGGAAGACGCGCATGGCGCCCACCTCGCGGTTGCCCCAGAGCGCGTAGGGCACGAAGGCCACCGGCGCGCGGTGCGTGGTGGGCGCCGTGGCGCCCAGCGGGGGGTACGGGTCGTCGTCCGTCGGGGGTGCGACGGCGAGGTCGCCGCGCAGCACGCGCCACGGGTGGGCGTCGTCGACGGCCAGGCGCGCCACGTCGTCGGCCCCGAGGAGCAGGTCGTCCACCGGGGCGGGCGAGTCCTGCTGCTCGACGCAGTACACGAGCGGCCCGCGCAGGACGGCGGCGCTGCCGCGCGCGGCGTCCAGGTGCGGGTGGGCGGTGACCGCCCGCACCGGCATCGGCAGGTCGAGCACGACCGTCTGCCCGGCCGTCCAGGCGCGGGTCAGGCGGAGCCAGCCGTCGACCGGGAGCTCGGCGACCTGTTCGTCGTCCACCGCGGCGGTGGCGCCCTCGGCCCACGCGGGCACGCGCAGCGCGAGGGTCGCGGGGCCGTCCGAGGCCCGGCGCACCCGCACGGTGACGCGGCCGTCCCACGGCAGGTCCGTCGTCACGTCGACGTCGAGCGCGGGGGAGTCGATCGCGGCGCTCGCGTACAGGGCCAGGGTGAGGGTGTCGTCGTCGGCCACGGCCAGGTGGTCCTGGAGCTCCGACATCCAGCGGACCACGTTGGGCGGGCAGCAGGGGCAGCCGAACCAGGCCCGGCGCAGCAGCTCGCCGTCCTTCTCCGCGCCGCTGCGCTGCTCGTGGTCCGGGCGGCGCTGCAACGGGTTGTCGTAGAAGAAGGCGGCGCCGTCCTCCGACAGCCCCACGGCGTACGCGTTGTGCAGCACCCGCTCGACGTGGTCGAGGACGTCGGCGCGGCCCGTGGCGAGGAAGAGCCGCCAGCCCCACTGCGCCGTCCCGATCGCAGCGCACGTCTCGGCGTACGCGCGCTCGGCGGGCAGCTCGAACCGGTCGCCGAACGCCTCGTCGGAGTGCCGGGAGCCGATGCCGCCGGTGAGGTAGGACTTGCGGGCGACCATGTCGTCCCACAGGTGCTCGAGGTGGGCGAGGAGCCCGTCGTCGTCCGTCTCGAGCGCGACGTCGGTGGCCCCGGCCGCGAGGTAGACCATGCGCACGGCGTGCCCGGTGACGGAGCCCAGCTCGCGCAGCGGCACGGCGTCCTGGAAGTAGTCCGCCGCGAAGATCGTGTGCGCGAGCGTGCCGGCGCCCCGGCGCTCGACGAACAGGCGGGCCTGCTCCAGGTAGCGGCGGTCGCCCGTCTCGCGGGCGAGCTCCACGAGGGCCATCTCCACCTCGGGGTGGCCGCAGTACGCCGCCTCGCCGTCGGGGCCGTACCGCTCCACGACGAGGTCCGCGAACCGCGTGGCGACGTCGAGCAGGCGGCGGTCGCCGAGCTGGCGGGTGGCGGCGACGGCGGCCTGGGCGAGGTGGCCGAGGTTGTACATCTCGTGCCCCCACGACAGGTCCTGCCAGCGCTCCTTGGGGCTCTGCGGCGACTGGTAGAAGGTGCCGAGGTAGCCGTCGGGGCGCTGGGCCCGCTCGATCAGCGCCACGGCCTCCTCGAAGAAGTCGCGGGCCGCCTCCAGCGCCGCCGCCTCGCCGTCGTCGGCCGGGTCGCGGCCGAGCTCGTAGGCGATCCCCTCGAGCGTCTTGTACACGTCGGTGTCGAGGAACGGGTAGCGCCCGCGGTAGTCGCCGACCGTCGGGTCGAGGAGCCGGCGGAAGTTGTCGAGGTTCCCGGCCTGCCGGACCTCGCGGACGACGTGCGGCACGGTGACGAGGCGGTTGCGCCGCTGCCAGTCGTGGAGCAGGCCGCCGGTCAGGCGCACGCGGTCCGTGCCGAGCGGGGTGCCGGCGCGGCCGGCCGCAGCGACGGCGGGGGCGCGGGTCGGGAGGGGAGCCAGGTTCGGGGTGACGGCCACGAAATCTCCTCGGTGGTATATCACATTGCACATGGACGCCCACGTCGCCCAGGGCGAGCCGGCGTGACGTCGTCGTCCGGTACCGCTGCCGCCGTCCGCGTCCTCGCGTCCGGCGGGTCGACCTCGGCCCCGGATCATGCCCGGAACCGCGCCGTTCCTGCAGGTGGGCCGGGTGCCGGGTCGCGGTCCCTGTGCCCGTCGCCGGGCGGGTCGCCTTGACCTGCCAGCCGATGTGGGCGGTAACATATCATGCACTACTGTGATGTCCACCACCCCCGGATCAGCCCCCGTGAGGAAGTGCTCATGTCGGAAGCCGTAGCGTCGTTCCGCCGCATCGAGGCGCCGGTGAGCCTGCGCGAGACCGTGTCGCGGGCCCTCACCGCCGCGATCGTCTCGGGCGATCTCGCCCCGGGCACGCTGGTCTCCGTGCCGTCGCTCACCGCGCGCTTCGCCGTGTCGGCGACGCCCGTGCGCGAGGCGATGCTGGACCTCGAGAAGCGCGGGTTCGTCACGGCGGTCCGCAACAAGGGCTTCCGGGTCACCGAGGTGTCGCCGGAGATGCTGAGCCACATCGCCGAGGTGCGCCAGCTCCTCGAGCCGCCGGCGATGGAGAAGCTGGCGGGGCGCTTCCCGCAGGGTGCGCTGCCGGCCCTGCGCGAGCAGGCCGACGCCATCGTCACGGGCGCGCGCTCGGGCGACCTGGTGACCTACCTCGAGGCGGACCGCGACTTCCACCTGCGGCTCACGACGCTGGCGGGCAACCCCCTGCTGGTGGACGTGGTGGCCGACCTGCGCAGCCGTGCGCGGCTGCTCGGCCTGTCCCAGATGGTCGCCACCGACCACCTGGAGCAGTCGGCGGCCGAGCACCACGAGCTGCTCGACCTGCTCGCCGCCGGCGACGCCGTCGGCGCACGGGATCTCATGCGCCGCCACATCGGCCACACCACCGGCTGGTGGGCGGGGCGCCCCGAGGAGGACTGACCCGCCGGGGTGGGCGACGTGGCCGGCCCCTCACCTGTCTTGGTATGTGACATA
Source organism: Isoptericola sp. NPDC056578 (assembly GCF_042793275.1). Classification (NCBI taxonomy): domain Bacteria; kingdom Bacillati; phylum Actinomycetota; class Actinomycetes; order Micrococcales; family Promicromonosporaceae; genus Isoptericola; species Isoptericola sp. NPDC056578. The sequence goes on along the minus strand of NZ_JBHTVC010000020.1, from coordinate 9,608 downwards.
TTACTGGCCATCTACCCAAGGAGCAGCCGATGACCGACGACGTCGTGGTCGTGGGAGCGGGCATCGTGGGCGCCGCGTGCGCCCGCGCGCTCGCCCGGCGCGGGCTCGCCGTGACCGTCCTCGACCGCGGCGGCGCGGCGTCGGGCACCACCGCCCACGGCGAGGGCAACCTGCTCGTCTCCGACAAAGAGCCCGGCCCCGAGCTGGTGCTCGCGCAGCACGCGGCCCGCCGCTGGCCGTCCCTCGTCGCGGAGCTGTCCGACGAGCTCGGCCCCCGCTTCCCCGCCGTCGAGTACGACCCGAAGGGCGGCCTCGTCGCCGCGACCACCCCCGAGGGCGCCCAGCCGTTGCGGGACTTCGCCGCTCGGCAGCGGGGCGCCGGGGTGGACGCACGGGAGGTCGACGTCACCCGCGCGCTCGAGCTCGAGCCGGCGCTCAACCCCGGCCTCACCGCCGCGGTCTGGTACCCGGAGGACGCGCAGGTGCAGCCCGTCGCGGCGGCGGAAGCGCTGCTCGCGTCCGCCCGGCGCGCGGGGGCGCGGGTGCGCACCGGTGTCGAGGTGGTGGGGGCGCTGCGCGACGGCGACCGTCTCGTCGGGGTCCGCACCACCGCCGGCGACGTGCCCGCGGGCGCCGTCGTGCTCGCCGCGGGACCGTGGTCCGGCGTCGTCGCCGCCCGGCTCGGGGCCGCGCTGCCCGTGCGCCCGCGCCGCGGGATGGTGCTGGTGACCACCCGGATGCCGCACGTCGTGCGGCACAAGGTCTACGACGGCGACTACGTGGGCGCCACGCAGTCCGGCGACGCGGCGCTCCAGACGTCGAGCGTGGTCGAGTCGACCGCCGCCGGGACCGTCCTCATCGGCTCGAGCCGCGAGCAGGTCGGCTTCGACGACCGGCTGCGCGCCGTCGTGCTGCGCGAGATGGCCGCCCGCGCCGTGCGCCTGTTCCCGTTCCTCGCCGACGCGAGCGTCATGCGCACCTATCTCGGCTTCCGCCCGTACGTGCCCGACCACCTGCCGATCGTCGGGCCGGACCCCAGGACCCCCGGCCTCTGGGTCGCGACCGGGCACGAGGGCGCCGGCATCGGGCTGGGGCCTGTCAGCGGCGAGCTGCTCGCCGACCTGTTCACCGGCGCGGAGCCCGAGGTCGACCCCGCGCCGTTCCGCGTCGACCGGCCGGCGGTGCTCGCCGCCGGCTCGTCCATCGAGAATTCAGGGGAGGCCTCATGACCACCCACCGGCCGGACGCCGGACCGCGCGCGCTGACCATCACGCTCGACGGCGAGCCCTTCGCGGGCACCGAGGGGCAGACGATCGCGGGGATGCTGCTGGCCGCCCGGCGGCGGTCGTGGCGCACCACCAGCGTCGAGGCCGCCCCGCGCGGCGTGTTCTGCGGCATCGGGGTGTGCTTCGACTGCCTCGTCACCGTCAACGGCGCGCGCGACGTGCGGGCGTGCCTGCGCCGCGCGGCCGACGGGGACGTCGTCGAGACGCAGCACGACCCGCTGCCGGGGGTGGCGTCGTGAGCCGCCGGACGGTGGTCGTCGTCGGCGCCGGGCCGGCGGGCCTGTCCGCCGCGCGCGCCGCGGCCCGCGCGGGCGCGGAGGTGACGCTGCTCGACGCGTCGGACCAGGTGGGCGGCCAGTTCTGGCGGCACCGGGTGCTCCCGGGCGGCGGCACGGCGCCCGACGAGGCCTCCTTCCACCACGGCTGGGGCACGTTCACGGCCCTGCGCGACGTCGTGGCGTCGCACCCGCGGATCGCGCTGCTGACCTCGGCCCAGGTGTGGGCGCTCGAGCGGCTCGACGACGGAGTACGCCTGCGCGTGCTGGTCGGGCCCCCCGACGCCGCCGGGCGCGAGCACCTCACCCTGACCCCCGACGCCCTGGTGCTCGCGACGGGCGCGCACGACCGCACGCTGCCCTTCCCGGGCTGGCAGCTGCCCGGCGTCACGACGGCCGGCGCGGCCCAGGCCCTCGCCAAGGCCGAGCGTGTGGCCGTGGGGGACCGTGTCGTCGTCGCGGGGGCGGGCCCGTTCCTGCTGCCCGTGGCCACGTCGCTGCTGCGCATCGGCGCCCGCGTGCTGTCGGTGCACGAGGCCGCGACCCCGGCGTCGCTGGCCCGCGGCTGGGGCGCGCGGCCGGCCGGGCTGCTGGGCGCGGCGCACAAGACCGGCGAGCTCGGCGGGTACGTCGGGACGCTCGCCCGCCACCGGGTGGCCTACCGCCTCGGCGAGGCCGTGGTCGCCGCCCGCGGGGACGGCCGGGTCGAGGAGGTGACGGTCGCGCGCGTGGACGACCGCTGGGCACCCCTGCCGGGCACCGAGCGCACCGTCGCGGCGGACGCGGTGTGCGTCTCGCACGGGTTCACGCCGCGGCTGGAGCTCGCGGTCGCGGCCGCGTGCGCGATCTCGCCCGACCGCTTCGTCGTCGTCGACGACCGGCAGCGCACGACGGCGCCCGGCGTGTGGGCCGCCGGCGAGCTGACCGGCATCGGCGGGGCCGAGGCCGCGCTCGCCGAGGGCTGGGTGGCCGGGCACCACGCCGCGACCGGCCCGTCCGCCCCCTCCGACGAGGCCGTGCCCGAGGACGCTGCGCTCGCCCGCGCGGTGCGCCGTCGCGGCCGGTCCGCCGACTTCGCGCGCCGGCTCGAGGCCGCGCACGGCATCCGCAGCGGCTGGACGTCGTGGCTGCGCGACGACACGCTCGTCTGCCGCTGCGAGGAGGTCGACGCCGGCACGCTGCGCGCGGCCGCCTGCGCCACCGCGTCGACCGACCTGCGCTCCGTGCGCCTCACGAGCCGCGCCGGGCTCGGCCCCTGCCAGGCGAGGATCTGCGGCCGCACGGTCGCGGAGCTCGTCGGGGTCGCGGATCCCGCGGCCGGCGAGGGCACGGGGGCGGCGCCCGCGGTGCCCGACCGGCGGCCGCTCGTCGTGCCCGTGCGGCTCGGCGACCTCGCCACCCTGCCCGACGACCCGGCGGCCGACACCCCCTGACTCCGACCCTCATCCCGACACCGACCTCATCCCGACACCGACCCTCGCGCCCCGAGTCCGGAGGCGCGTGAACCGAGAGGACACCGCATGAGCTCCCAGAAGATCGACCTGGGCGGCGTCGTCGTCGCGACGACGCTCCCGTTCACCCCCGACGACGCGGCGCCCGCCGGGCTCGCCGTCGACTACGCGGGCTACGCCGCGCACGTCGACCACCTCATGAACGCCGGCTGCCGCGGCGTCGGGCCGAACGGCTCGCTCGGGGAGTACTCGTCCCTCACGGACGAGGAGCGCCGCAAGGTCGTGCAGACCGCCGTGGAGGCCGTCGCGGGCCGGGGCATCGTCATCGCGGGCGTGCACGGTGTGGGCTGGCACCAGGCCCAGCACTGGGCCGAGCTCGCCCAGGAGGACGGCGCCGACGCCGTCCTGCTGCTGCCGCCCACGATCTACCGCGCCAACCGGCGCGAGATCGTCGAGCACTACAGCCGCGTGAACGAGGTGGGCCTGCCGATCATGGTCTACAACAACCCGTTCGACACCAAGGTCGACCTCACGCCCGATCTCGTGGCCGAGCTGGCGCAGCTCGAGAACGTGGTGGCCATCAAGGAGTTCTCGGGCGACGTGCGCCGGATCTCCGAGCTGCGCGAGGTGGCCGACATCGACGTCATCGCCGGCGCCGACGACCTGCTGTTCGAGTCGCTCGTCATGGGCGCGACGGGCTGGTTCGCCGGCTACCCGAACGCGATCCCCGAGGTCGCCGTCGAGCTGTACGAGCTGGTGCGGGCCGGGAAGATCACCGACGCGCGGGACCTGTACGAGAACGTCGTCGCCATGTTCCGCTGGGACTCGCGCACCGAGTTCGTGCAGGCCATCAAGCTGTCCACGCAGATCGCGGGGCGCCCGTTCGGCATCGAGACCCGCCCGCCGCGCGGACCGCTGTCCCCGGAGCAGGAGGCCGCCGTGCGCGCCGACACCGAGAAGGCCCTCGCGTACATCGCCCAGCGCTGAGCCTGTACATCGCCCTGAGCCCGGCACCGGGCCCGTCACCCAGAGAGGCCGACCATGCGATCGTCCCGCACCTTCACCGCCGTCGACTCGCACACCGAGGGGATGCCCACCCGCGTCGTCACGTCCGGGCTGGGGGTCATCCCCGGCGCGACGATGAACGACAAGCGGCTGCACTTCATCGAGCACCTCGACGACGTGCGGAAGCTGCTCGTCAACGAGCCGCGGGGGCACGCCGCGATGAGCGGCGCGATCCTGCAGCCCTCGACGCGCGACGACTGCGACTGGGGCGTCGTGTACATCGAGGTCTCCGGCTGCCTGCCGATGTGCGGGCACGGCACGATCGGCGTCGCCACCGTGCTGGTGGAGACGGGCATGGTGACCGTCACCGAGCCGACGACCACCATCCGGCTGGACACGCCGGCCGGGGTGGTCGTCGGCCGGGTGGAGGTGCGCGACGGGCACGCCGAGTCGGTGACGATCGAGAACGTGCCCAGCTTCGTCGTGCGGCTCGACGACGAGGTCGACGTGCCCGGGATCGGCACCGTCCCCTACTCGCTGGCGTTCGGCGGCAACTTCTACGCGATGGTCGACCTCGACGCCGTGAAGCTCCCGTTCGACCGCGCCCGGCAGCAGGACATCCTCGCCGCCGGGCTCGCGATCATGGACGCGATCAACACGACGGCCCCGCCGTCGCACCCCACGATCGCGGGCGTGGACCACTGCCACCACGTCGAGTTCATCGCGCCGGGCTCCACCGCGGAGCACTCCCGGCACGCGATGGCGATCCACCCCGGGTGGTTCGACCGGTCGCCCTGCGGCACCGGCACGTCCGCCCGGATGGCGGAGCTGTGGGCGCGGGGCGAGCTCGCCCTCGACACGGACTTCGTCAACGAGTCCTTCATCGGCTCGCGCTTCGTGGGCCGGTTGGTGGGGGAGACCGAGGTCGCCGGGATCCCCGCCGTGGTGCCCATCATCACCGGCCGCGCCTGGGTCACCGGCCTGGGCACCTACCTGCTCGACCCGAGCGACCCGTTCCCCACCGGCTTCCAGTTCTGAGGTGCAGACGATGACGACCCCGACAGGTGCCCCGACGACGACCGCTCCCGCGCAGGCGGACGAGGCGGCCCGCGCCGCCGCCGCGGCCGCGCCCCTCCTCGCGGACCTCCCGCCGTCGACGCGGGCCGACGCGCTGCGCGCCGTCGCCGACGTCCTCGGCGCGCACGACGACGAGCTGGTCGCGCTCGCCGCGGCCGAGACCCGGCTGGCCGAGGCGCGGCTGCGCGGCGAGCTGAAGCGCACCCGCGTGCAGCTGCGGCTGTTCGCCCGGGTGGTCGAGTCCGGCGCCTACCTCGACGTCCGGCTCGACGCCGCCGACCCGGACTTCGTGCTCGGCCCCCGCCCCGACCTGCGCCGCACGCTGTGGCCGGTCGGGCCCGTGCTCGTCTTCGCGGCGAGCAACTTCCCGTTCGCGTTCTCCGTGCCCGGCGGCGACACCGCGGCCGCGCTCGGCGCCGGCTGCCCCGTGATCGTCAAGGCGCACCCCGGGCACGTCGGGCTGTCCCGCCGCGTCGCCGACCTCATGGCCGAGGCCCTCGCCGGCACCGGGCTGCCGGACGGCACGTTCGCGCTGGTGGAGGGCGACGAGGCCGGTCGTGACCTGCTGGAGCATCCCGCGGTCCGGGCGGCCGCGTTCACCGGCTCCACGCGCGTGGGCCGGCTGCTCGCCGACGCCGCGGCGGCCCGCCCCGACCCGATCCCGTTCTACGGCGAGCTCGGCTCGCTCAACCCGGTGCTCGTGCGTCCCGCCGCCCTCGCCGACCGCGGCGAGGAGATCGCCCGCGGCTGGGTCGGGTCCGTGAGCGGCTCGGCCGGTCAGCTCTGCACCAAGCCCGGCTTCCTGCTCGTCCCCGAGGGGCACGACCTCGGGCCGGTCGTCGCCGAGGCGGCGGCCGCGGTGCCCGAGCACGCGCTGCTCAACCCCCGCGTCGGCGCGGGGTACGTCGCCGGTCGGTCAGCCGTCCTGGGCGCCCCTGGCGTCGTCGTCCTGGCCGAGGGGTCCGCGCGGACCGGGGAGGACGGCGTCGTGAGCGCGACGCCGACGTTCGTCGAGACGGACCTGGCCTCGCTCCGCGAGCACCGGGGGACCCTGCTGGAGGAGGTGTTCGGGCCGTTCGCCGTGCTCGTCACCTACCCGGAGGGGACCGACCTGGGGGCCGTCGTCGCGGAGCTCTTCCCCGGCGAGCTCACCGCGACCGTGCACCGCGGGCCGGACGAGGACGCCGAGGTCGCCGGGCTCCTGGCGACGCTGGGCCGGCACGCCGGCCGGGTGCTCGTCGACGGCTGGCCCACCGGCGTGGCCGTCACGCCGGCGATGCAGCACGGCGGCCCGTGGCCGGCCACGACGAGCGACGCGACGTCCGTGGGCACCGCCGCGATCGGCCGGTTCCTGCGCGGGATCGCCTTCCAGGACGCCCCGCAGGCCGCGCTCCCCGCGCCGTTGCAGGACGGTAACCCGTGGGGGGTCCCGCAGGCGCGGTCGGGTGTGGCAGAGTCGGCGCACTGGTAGGCAGCGAGGCCACGACCAGGCGCTTCACGGGAGGACCGACCACGTGCTCATCGCCGAAGAGCTGCTGCTCCTGGCCCACGACGACCTGCGCACCGGTCCGTCGCTGTTCGACGACGCGCCCTACCGGCTGGCCGGTGCGCTGCTCGTCGAGCTGGTGATCGCGGGCCGGGCCGCCCTGCCCCCGGTGCCCGGCGACGACGGGCCGGTCGTGGTCCTCGACCGCGCGCCGACGGGGCGCCGGGAGCTCGACGACGTCCTCGACCTCGCCGCCTCGGCACCCCGGCGCGCGACGGAGCTCGTCGACGTGCTGGCCCGCCGCGTCGAGCGGCCGCTGCTGGACGGGCTCGTCGCGCAGGGCCTGCTCCGGCGCAAGGACCGTGCCGTCTGGGGCGTGCTCCGCAGCACCCGGTGGCGCACGGTCGACGGGCCGGCGGTCGCCGCCCTGCGCCGCCGCGTGCACGGCGTCCTGCTCGACGGCGCGGTGCCCGGCGACCGCACCGCTGCGCTCCTCACCCTCGCCGAGGGCTCCGGCTGGCTCCGGCCGCCCGTGCCGCGCGACCGCCGTCGCGAGGCGGACGCCCGGATGCGGGAGCTGGCGGCGACGTGGTGGCGGGGGAGCACGGTGCGGGAGGCGGCCGGTGCGGTCGCGGCGGCGGTCGTGGGCGTCGTCAGCTCCGCGACGCTGGTGCTGCCTGCCGCCACCTGACGCGCGAGGCGGCGTTCAGGCGTCGTCGTCCAGCCGCCCGAGCAGGTCGACGGCGGCGCGGGCGTACTCGCCGATCCACCGGTCGTGGAGGCGCTTGATGGGCAGGGGCGCGAGCGCGAGGTGGCGCTCGCGCCCGACCTTGCGGCCGGTGACGAGCTCGGCCCGTTCGAGCACGCGCAGGTGCTGCAGCACGGTGGTGCGGTCGAGCTCGGGGAACAGCGCGCACAGCTCGCCGGTGGTGCGCGTGGACTCCTTGAGCGCGTCCAGCATGCGCCGGCGCACCGGCGTCGCGAGGGCCTTGAACACGGCGTCGTCGTCGGCCGGGTCGTCGTCATCCCTGGGCGGCGAGGAGTTCATGTGATAAAAATACAACATGAACGAGAAGCAGGCACTCTCCGAGCTCACCTTCACGGTCTCGGGCCGCGTCTCGCGACCCTGTCGTGACGTCTACGAGGCCATCGCGGACCCCGCACAGCTGTCCCAGTACTTCACGACCGGCGGCGCCCGAGGGCGCCTGGAGCCCGGGGTCGACGTGTCCTGGGACTTCGCGGACTTCCCCGGCCGTTTCCCCGTCACCGTCGTCGAGGCCGCCCCGCCCCGCCGCATCGTCGTCCGGTGGGAGGGCACCGACACCGCCGACGGCTCCGCCGAGACCACGACCACGTTCGAGCTCGAGCCGCTCGACGACGACACCCGCACCCTCGTCACCATCACCGAGTCCTCGTGGGCCCTCACGCCGGACGGCGCGAAGAACGCGTTCGGCAACTGCGAGGGCTGGACCGGCATGCTCGCCGCGCTCAAGGCGTGGGTCGAGCACGGCATCAATCTCCGCGAGGGCTTCTACCGGTGACTCGCCGCGGGCCCGGCGCACCAGGGGCCGGGCCCGCGGCGTGCGGTCAGGAGCCGGCCTCGATCGCCGTGGGGGCGGCGGAGCGGGTCACCTCGATGCGGCGCGGCTTGGCGTCCTCGGCGACGGGGATGGTCAGCGTGAGCACACCGTCGGCGTACGACGCGGAGATCTGATCCAGCGCCAGCCCGCGCCCGAGCGTGAGCTGCCGGGCGACGGTGCCGGTGGCACGCTCCCGCAGCAGCCACTGCCCCTCGGCGGAGCGCGGCGTGCGCTCTGCCCGGATGGTCAGCGTCCGGTCCTCGCACGAGACGTCGATGCTGCCGGGGTCGATCCCGGGCAGGTCGACCGCCAGGACGTAGTGGTCGCCCTCGCGGAACAGATCCATCGGCATGCCCGGAGCGCTCCGACCGTTCAGGGCGAGCGAACCGAACAGCCGGTCCATCTCCTGGAACGGGTCTCGGTAGGTAGCCATCGCGCATCACCTCCTCGTCGTGAGGCCGCGCCCGCGGCCTCGGTCGCGAGACGGCGGGCCGGGCCCTCCGGCGTCCGCCGTGGCTACACCTGGTGTTTTAGCACTCGCCGAAGGAGAGTGCCAGATCCTGGTGATCGCCGTCGGCGAACGCCGGGGCCCGCACCGGTCAGACGGTGCGGCGCACCTCGTCGAGGAACTTGCGGGTGTGCTCGCGCAGGGCGGCGACGCGCCGCTCGACGATCGCCTCGCGGACGCCGGGGTCGTCGCGCCCCGCCTCGGCGAGGGTGGGACGACGGCGCGCGTTGCGGGAGCAGCGGAAGTCGCCGCAGACGAGCGTGCCGATGGTGTCGCCCTTGCGGCCGGCGGCGCCGCCGCGCTTGGCGACGAAGAGCTGCACGTCGCGGGTCTCGACGACGTCCTCGCACCACGCGCACATGGCGGCGCGGCGCGGGCCGGTGCGCTCGGCGGCACGCAGGAGGACGCCGACGGGCTCGGCGTCGGGCGCGTCGTCGAGCGTCATGACGACGTACGCGGACAGGGGCTGCTTGCGGTCGCGCCAGCCCAGGTAGTCGAGGCGGTCCCAGTCGACGTCGGCGAGGTCGGGGACGATCATGCGCTGCCGCTCGCTGCGGGTGGCGTTGACGAGGGAGGCACGGAGCTGCTGCTCGGTGAGCGGGGTCATGAGGGATCGGCTTTCAGGTGAGCGAGGGTGGGCAGGACAAAGCCCCGCACCGCCTCACCTGCCGGCCCCTGCGGGGGCTCAGACGGAGGCGGTGCCGGGGCAGGCGGGACTGCCCGAGCAGGCCTGGTGGCCCACCCCGCTCCCTGCGACGCCCGGCATCGCTGTCTCCTCGCTCGTGTGAAAAGTCGTGGTCCGCTCGCGCCCCCGAGGGCACGACCGGCCCCTCCATGGTGGCACGGGACCGTCGCCCGGGTCGACGTCTATTCCGTCACCCCCGGCGCCAAGACCCGCCGACCATGCGGTTGCGCACGTTCTGAACGCTCAGAACGTGCG
>NZ_JBHTVC010000019.1:0-77924 GCF_042793275.1 Isoptericola sp. NPDC056578 | reverse complement strand
CGCACGATGCGAGCGGCGGGCCTCCGGAGCGCTGTCACGACGCGTCGTGTCAGCGAAGGATCACTTCGCGACGGCCTTCTTCAGCAGCGAGCCGGCGCTGATCTTCACACCGAAGCCGGCCGGGATCTGGATCTCCTCGCCCGTGCGCGGGTTGCGGCCGGTACGGGCCGCGCGCTCGACGCGCTCGACCGAGAGCAGACCGGTGACCTTGACCGCCTCACCCTTGGCGAGCGACTCCTCGAGCACCTCCTGGAAGGCGCTGAGGAACTTGTCCGCGTCCGCCTTGCTGAGCTCAGCCTTGCCGGCGATGGCCGAGACCAGCTCGGACTTGTTCAGCGACATGTGCATCCCTTCTCCGGTTCACGACGCGCGCGACCCGCGCGTCGTCACGTTCGTACGCCACCCCGGCTCGCGCCGGGAGGACGGGGAACACACTAGGGAACATCCGCGGATTCCTGCGACTTTTCCGCGCGTGGCGTGCCGGACACCTCGAAACGGGAACCTTTCGAGCACACGATCTGTCCCGGTATCTGCCCTCATGACGGGACAGACCGCGTGCGCGGCGGCACGTCTCAGGACGTCGGGCCGTCGCCCTCGGGGCCCGCGCCCGGTCCGTGCCGTTCGCCCGTCTCGTCCCCGCCGTCGGCGTCGCGCGCGCCGTCGTCGGCGCGCCGGCGTCGCTGCAGCAGGACGGCGGCCGCCACGCCGACCACCGCGAGCACGGCGACGGGGAACAGCCACGCCGTCGCCCACCCCGCCTCGCCGTCGGCGTTCAGGTCCACGCCGGGCGTGCCGCCGCCGTGCGCGTGCCCGGCCGTCGTCGTGGCGTCCGGCGACGCCGTCGGGCTCGGGGAGGCGCTGGGCATCGTCGGGCTGGACGTCGGGCTGGACGACGGGCTCGCGCTCGGCGACGGCGTCGCGGCGCCCGCCACCGTGAACGCCAGCTCCCCCTCGATCGGGTGGCCGTCGGAGGAGACGACGCGCCACGACACGTCCCAGTCGCCGCCGGGCAGGTCGTCGGGCAGCGCGGCGACGGCCTCGTCGCCGTCGACGGCGACCTCCGCCGGGACCGTGCCGTCCGCAGTCGTGACCGCCACCTGGGCCCCCGCCGCGAGGACGTCGGCGCTGAACACGAGGGTGAGCTCGGCGGGCGTCTCGTCCACGGTGGCGCCGTCCGCGGGGTCCGACGAGAGGAGCCGGTCGTGCGCGCTGGCGGGCTGCGCGAGGGCGAGGCCGAGCACGGGGACCGCCGCGGCGGCGAGCAGGACGGCGAGGGCGCGACGACGGCGCGCGGGTCGAAGGTGCACGGCCCGACCCTAGCGACCCGCCCGCCCGAGCTGTCAGGAGCCTGGCGAGCTGTCAGGGCGAGCGCGAGGCAGACGTGGCGCTGGTCCTGACAAGTCTCGCGGGGACGGGCGGCGTTCCTACACTCGGGGGGTGGACTTCACCTCGGCCTATGCCCACGGCTTCGCCCGCGTGGCGGCCTGCACCGTCCCCGTCACCGTCGCCGACCCCCGCGCGAACGCCGCCGCGATCCTCGCCGAGGCGCGCGCGTGCCACGACGACGGCGTCGCGGTCGCCGTCTTCCCCGAGCTGTGCGTCTCCGGGTACGCGATCGACGACCTGCACCTCGCGGACACGCTGCTGGAGGCGACCACGGACGCGCTCGCGGCGATCGTCGAGGCCAGCGCCGACCTGCGCCCGCTGCTCGTCGTCGGGGCGCCGCTGGAGGTGGGGAACCGCCTGCTGAACTGCGCGGTCGTCGTGCAGGGCGGGCGGGTGCTGGGCGTCGCGCCCAAGTCGTACCTGCCGAACTACCGCGAGTTCTACGAGAAGCGCTGGTTCGCCCCCGGCGACGACCGCCGCGGCGCCACGGTGACGCTGCCGTTCGCCGACGGGCCCGTGCCGTTCGGGCCGGACCTGCTGTTCGCCGCCGACGACGTCGCCGGGCTCGTGGTGCACGTCGAGGTGTGCGAGGACCTGTGGGTGCCGGTGCCCCCGTCGGCCGAGGCCGCGCTGGCGGGCGCGACGGTGCTGCTCAACCTGTCCGCGAGCCCCATCACGGTCGCGCGCGCGGAGGACCGGCGGCTCATGGTCCGCTCCGCGTCGCACCGCGGGCTCGCGGCCTACGCGTACGCGGCGGCGCAGGGCGAGTCGAGCACGGACCTGTCCTGGGACGGCCAGACGATGGTCTACGAGGTGGGCGACCTGCTCGCCGAGACGGAGCGCTTCCCCGACGGCGCGCGACGCTCCGTGGCCGACGTCGACCTGGACCGGCTGCGCCAGGAGCGGCTGCGGCAGGGGTCGTTCGACGACAACCGGCGCGCGCTCGGCGCGCGCGTCGAGGGGTTCCGCACCGTCGGCTGGACCGTCGACCCGCCGTCGGGCGACGTCGGCCTGCGGCGCAAGGTGGACCGCTTCCCGTTCGTCCCGGACGACCCGGAGCGCCTGGCGCAGGACTGCTACGAGGCGTACTCGATCCAGGTGGCCGGGCTGGAGCAGCGGCTGCGGTCGATCGGGCAGCCGAAGATCGTCATCGGCGTCTCGGGCGGCCTGGACTCGACGCACGCGCTGATCGTCGCGGCCCGCGCGATGGACCGGCTCGGCCGGCCCCGCACCGACATCCACGCGATCACGATGCCCGGCTTCGCGACGTCGTCGGAGACGAAGGACCGCGCCACGCGGCTCGCGACGTCGCTCGGCGTGCACTTCGAGGAGCTCGACATCCGGCCCGCCGCGGAGCAGATGCTGCGCGACCTCGGCCACCCGTACGGCGCGGGCGAGAAGGTCTACGACGTCACGTTCGAGAACGTGCAGGCCGGGCTGCGCACCGACTACCTGTTCCGGCTCGCGAACCACCGCGGCGGCATCGTGCTGGGCACGGGCGACCTGTCCGAGCTGGCGCTGGGCTGGTGCACGTACGGCGTGGGCGACCAGATGTCGCACTACGCGGTGAACACCGGCGTGCCGAAGACGCTCATCCAGCACCTCATCCGCTGGGTCGCGGATTCCGGCCAGTTCGAGGCGGACACGAACGCCCTGCTCCTGGAGATCCTGGGGCAGGAGATCTCCCCCGAGCTGGTGCCGGCCGGCGAGGGCGAGGCTCCCCAGTCCACCGAGGCGGCGATCGGCCCGTACGCGCTGCAGGACTTCACCCTGTTCTGGACGCTGCGACACGGCCTGCGGCCGTCGAAGATCGCGTTCCTCGCGTGGCACGCCTGGCGCGACCCGGACTCCGGCGCCTGGCCGCCGAACTTCCCCCACGACGAGCGGTCCGCCTACGACCTGGCGACCATCCGGAAATGGGAGGTCGTCTTCTTCCGGCGGTACTTCTCGTCGCAGTTCAAGCGCTCCGCCATCCCGAACGGCCCCAAGGTCGCCGCCGGCGGCTCGCTCTCGCCCCGCGGGGACTGGCGGATGCCGTCCGACGCGTCCGCCGCGGCCTGGCTCGCCGAGCTGGAGGAGAACGTCCCGACGACGGTCTGAGTCCCGTGCGCGTCAGGGGCGGGCGGCGGGGCCGAACCCGGTCCAGCGCAGCTCGGGCGTCAGGTGGCCCATGTCGTTGTAGACGATCAGGGAGGCGCTGCGGTCGTCGCGGTACTCGATCGTCGTGAGTGCGGCGTTGCCGTAGGGCAGCCCCAGCCAGCTCGCGGGCGGCGCGGCGAGGGCGTCGCGCACCAGCCACGCGACCTGGAACGCGTGGGTGATCAGCACGTCGTGGGTCTCGACGTCGGCGGCGCGGGCGAAGCGGGTGGTGAGCGCGGCGGCGAGCCGCTCGCCCTCGGCCGCGTGGGCGACGTCGTACCCGTCGAAGAACCCGACCCACGCGGCGGGCATCGGGTCGGGCAGGTACGGCACGTGGTCGATCAGCTCGGCCGCCTCGCGCACCCGCACGCCCGGCAGCTGCGCGCCCAGGACCTGCGCCGACCGCACCGCGCGCGACAGCGGCGAGTGCCAGACGGTGTCGACCGGCAGGGCGGCCAGGCGTCGGCCGGCCAGCTCCATCTGCCGCTCCCCGACCTCCGTCAGCTCACCGAACGGGTCCGCAAGACCGTGGCGGAGCACGTGCAGGTGTCGGGTCGGCATCCGCCGACGTTATCGGCTCGGCCGGCGTCGATGCAGGCAGATAGGGTGCTGCGGGCCGTTCCGCCGGGGACGGCGGCGGGAAGCACGGGGAGCACCATGAGCGAGCGACAGCCTTCGGGGACGACGACGGACGGCGTCGCGACGCCCGAGGAGCAGCAGGGCAGGCTCCTGTGGCCGAAGCTCGGCCCGTACCCGACGGAGGTCCGCCAGACGATCCGCGTGCTCGCGGAGATCCTCGGCGCCCCGCGCAAGAAGAAGAAGGGCACCCCGACGTCGAGCTCGGGCTGGGCGGCGCGCAAGCTCGGCGTGAAGAAGTCCCGGATGTCTGAGGTGAAGCGCGCCGTCTCCGACACGCAGCTGCTGCTGCACGGGCACGTCCTGGCCCGGTGGATGGCCGAGCACGAGGGCAGCTACGAGATCCTCGGGCCGCAGGGCCGCACGCCCGAGTGGCGGCCGCTGAGCCTGGGCGAGGACCACACACTCTCCGTGCCCTACCACCTGTCGGCGTTCTTCCCCGCCGGCACCCTGCGCGACGAGGCGGTCGCGATCCACCTGTGCGGCGGGCACCCCGCGGACGTCACCGTCTACACGGGCGAGGGCCGCCGCGACCTCGCCGAGTCGGTGCTCGACGACTTCCTCACCTCCCTCAAGGGCGAGGGGAACCCGTACCGCGGCCGCATCCTGCAGGTGTCGGTGACCAGCTACGGCAACCAGGTCGGCTTCGAGCCCGTGCCAGCGACCCACGAGACGCGCGCCGACCTCGTCCTCGCCGACGCCGTCTGGGGCGAGGTGGACCTGTTCCTGTCGTCGGGCACCACGCGCCGCGACGACCTGCTCTCCCTCGGGCTCCCGACCACGCGCGGGCTGCTGCTCGCGGGCAAGCCCGGCGTCGGCAAGACGAAGCTGGGCCGGATCCTCGCGGCGGAGGTCGCGGGCGCGATGACGGTGATGATCGTGGAGCCGGACGTGCTGCGGCAGGCGTCGGAGAACCTCTACAAGGAGGTCGAGCGGCTCGGCCCCACCCTCGTCGTCATGGAGGACATCGACGGCGTCGCGAACGCGGAGATGCGCAGCTCGTCGGGCTTCTCGGAGTTCCTCAACGCCCTCGACGGCGCACGGGTGCGCAACGACGTCCTCACCCTCGCGACCACCAACGACCCCGGCTCCCTGGACCCGGCGGTGAAGCGGCCCGGGCGGTTCGACACCATCCTCGAGGTGCCGCTGCCGAGCCACGAGGGCCGCGTCGCCATCCTCAAGATCTACCTGCCGCGCCAGGGTGACGGCCTCGACCTCGCCGCCATCGCCGGCAGCCTCGACGGCGCGACGGGCGCGGAGATCCGCGAGGTCGCGCGCCGCGCCGTCCTCGAGCACGGCATCGAGGGCATGACCACGCGCCGCATCCTCGACATCACGTCGACCGGCCGCTGGAAGCCGTCCCCCTCCGTCGGGCACTACCTGTAGCACCCGGCCCCGCCCCACAGGCAGTTGACCCCGGTATGACGCCCGCCAGGCCGCCATACCGGTGTCAGGTGCCTGTTCGGCATCCCCGGGCGGCGGCATGATGGCGGGCATGACCTCTCCGATCCGCACCGCCCGCTCGTCCGTCGCGATCACGAACGGCTACGTCGTCCCGGTCGACGGGCTGCCGATCGAGAACGGCACCGTCCTCGTCACGGACGGCGTGATCACCGCCGTGGGCGCGGACGTCGAGGTCCCCGACGGCGTGCGCACGGTGGACGCGGGGGGCCGGTGGGTGCTGCCGGGCTTCGTCGAGTCGCACGGGCACGTGGGCGTGCACGAGGAGGCCGAGGGCTGGGCCGGCGACGACACCAACGAGAAGACCGGGCCCGACGGGTCGCACCTGCGCGCGCTGGACGCGATCAACGTCGAGGACGAGGGCTTCCGCGACGCGCTCGCGGGCGGCGTGACGTCCGTCGTCGTGAAGCCGGGCTCGGCGAACCCGATCGGCGGCCAGACGGTCGCGATCAAGACGTGGGGCGGGCGCACCGTCGACGAGCAGGTGATCAGCGACGCGGTCTCCGTGAAGTCCGCGCTCGGCGAGAACCCCAAGCGCGTGTACGGCGAGCAGAAGAAGCAGCCGTCCACCCGCCTCGGCGTGGCCGCCGTCATCCGGCAGGCGTTCCTCGACGCGCAGCACTACGCGGCCCAGCGCGACGCCGCCGAGGAGAAGGGCGAGCCGTTCGCCCGCGACCTCGGCAAGGAGACCCTCGCGCGGGTGCTGGCCGGCGAGCTCGCCTGGGATCAGCACACCCACCGGGCCGACGACATCGCCACCGCGCTGCGGCTGGCCGACGAGTTCGGCTACCGGCTCGTCGTCAACCACGGCACGGACGGCGTCGCGATCGCCGACGTCCTCGCCGAGCGCGACGTGCCGGTCATCTACGGCCCGATGCTCACGTCCCGCTCCAAGGTGGAGCTGCGCGACCGCGACGTCGCGAACCTCGCCCGGCTCGCCGAGGCGGGCGTGCGCGTCGCCATCACGACCGACCACCCGGTGGTGCCGATCAACTTCCTCGTGCACCAGGCGTCGTTCGCCGTGAAGGAGGGCCTGGACCCGCAGGTCGCGCTCGAGGCGCTCACCGTCAACCCGGCGTCGTTCCTCGGCCTCGACGACCGCGTCGGCGCGCTGGCGCCCGGCCTCGACGGCGACGTCGTCGTCTGGTCCGGCGACCCGCTCGACGTCGGCTCGCGCGCCGAGCACGTCTTCGTCACCGGCGTCGAGGTGTACACGTGGGACCGCGCCGCCGACGGCGGGCGCGGCGCGGGCCGCGTCGTCGAGCGCTCGGAGCGCTTCGCCCGCTGACCGGCCCGCCCGCCGTCGCCGGAGGGCGGGTCAGTGGATGAAGCCGGTGCGCTGGCCCTCCGAGGGCATCGGTCCGGAGAGGGCGTCGAGGTAGCGGGTCTCCTCCTCGAGGTCGGCGAGGAACGACGCCGCGAGGTCCCGGCTGAGCCCGCTGCGCACGACGACGCGCTGCACGGTGACGTCGGTGAGGTCGTCGGGCATGGGGTACGCGGGCACGAGCCAGCCGCGCGTGCGCAGCCGGTCGGACAGGTGGTAGAGGTTCCAGTTCTCCGTGTGCCCCGGCTTCAGGCGCCACGCGAAGACGGGGATGTCGGAGCCGTCGTTCCACAGCTCGAACGCGGGCAGCCTCCCGACGCCGTCGGCGAGGTACCGCGCGACGTCGGACGAGGCGTTCTGCACCGCCTCGTACCCCGCCCGCCCCAGCCGCAGGAACATGTAGTACTGCAGCAGCACCTGCGACCCCGGTCGGGAGAAGTTCAGCGCGAGGGTGGGCATGTCGCCGCCGAGATAGCTCACGCGGAACACGAGGCTCTCGGGCAGGGCCTCCTCGTCGCGCCACACCACCCAGCCGAGGCCCGGGTACACGAGGCCGTACTTGTGGCCGGAGGTGTTGATCGACGCGACCCGCTCCACCTGGAAGTCCCACACCAGGTCGGGCTGCACGAACGGCGCGACCATCGCCCCCGACGCGCCGTCCACGTGGATGGGCACGTCGAGCCCGGTGGTCGCCTGGATGCGGTCGAGGGCGGCGGCGATCTCGGTGACCGGCTCGTACATCCCGGTGTACGTCACGCCGAGGATCGCGACGACGCCGATCGTGTCCTCGTCGACGTAGCTCTCCAGGTCGTGGCCGTCGAGCACCCGGTGCTCCTCGCTGATGGGCACGTAGCGGGGCTCGACCTCGAAGTAGTTGCAGAACTTCTCCCAGCACACCTGCACCGCGCTGGACATCACGAGGTTGGGGGTGCCGACGGGCTTGCCGGCGTCGCGCCGGGCCTGCTGCCACCGCCGCTTGAGCGCGAGCCCGGCGAGCATGCACGCCTCGGACGAGCCGATCGTCGAGGTGCCCATCGCGTGGTGCGGGTCGGGGGCGTGCCACAGATCGGCGAGCATGCGCCAGCACCGGTCCTCGACGGCGGCCGTGGCCGGGTACTCGTCCTTGTCGACCATGTTCTTGTCCGCCGCCTCGAGGTAGAGGCGGCTGGCGTGGTCGTCCATCCACGTGCCGACGAACGTGGCGAGGTTGAGCCGGGCGTTGCCGTCGAGCATCGCCTCGTCGTGGACGATCTGGAACGCCGTCTCCGGCAGGGACTGCCCGGCCGGGAGGCGGTCGCGCGGCACCGAGCGCGTCTCTCCCGGGCGGACGAAGACGGGGTTGAGCTCGACGTCCCCGTGGCGGACGCGGCGGCGGCCGCTCCCTCGGGTCCTGCTGACCATGGCGGTTCCCCTCGTCGGTGGCGGGTGCGGCACTTTCGAGCGTAGGTCGGCCCGTCGCCCCTCACCCGGCCGGCCCGGGTGAAGTGAATTAGGCGACAGGTGTTGCCTAACTCGTCGCCCCGGCGTAGCGTCGAGAGCATCGACGGCGGAGGTGACAGGGCATGGACAAGCGGGTCGAGCGGACCGCGGAAGCCCTGCGCACCGCCGTCCTGGAGCTGGCCGCGGAGCAGGACGTCGCCGACCTCACCGCGTCCGCCGTCGCCGCCCGCGCCGGCATCAACCGGGCCACGTTCTACGACCACGCCGCCGGCCCGGCCGAGCTGCTGGCACGGGTCCTCGGCACCGAGCTCGACCGCATCCGCGCGGAGTTCGACGCCGCCGTGCGGGAGGTCGCCGGGCACGCCACCCACGGCGACGCCGAGCAGGTCGTCGCCCGGTACACCGGTGCGCTGCAGGCCCACGTCGAGGCGCACCTGCCCGTGTACGAGCGGGCCCTCGAGGGCGGCCTCAGCGCCCCGCTGGCCCGGCTGCTCGCCGACCACGTGGCCGGCACCCTCACCGACCACCTGCGCGCCCACCCCGGCCTCATGCCCCTGGACCCGGGCACCCCCGCCGACCAGGTCGACCGCTACGCCCGCGCGTTCGCGACGTACGTCGGGCTCGGCACCGTCGGCGCGCTCGAGGTCTGGCTCGCCGCTCCCCCGCCCCGCGACCCCGCGTTCTTCGCCCGGGTCGCCCACGACGCCCTGCCCGCCTGGTGGACCACACCGTCCCCCTGACGTCCCCTCCGTCCCGGGACGACCACGGTCCCGGGCGGGCAGGTGCACCCACTCCCAGCAGAACCACGAAGGAGGCCAGCATGACCGCCAGCACGGCCGTCAGCACCGGGAACCGAGTCTTCAACAAGGTCGCGATCGTCACCGGCGGGACCGGCGGGATGGGCGTCACCCACGCCCGCGCGCTGGCCGCCGAGGGCGCCAAGGTCGTCGTCGCCGACCTCGACGACGCGAAGGGCGAGGCCCTCGTCGCCGAGCTGGGCGCCGACCGCACCGACGTCGCCCGCTACGTCCACCTCGACGTCACGAACGAGGACGACTGGGCGAAGGCCGTCGCGTTCACGCTCGAGGAGTTCGGACGGATCGACGTGCTCGTGAACAACGCGGGCATCGCGAACGGCGGCCCGATCACCGAGTACGACACCGACGCCTGGCGCCGGATCATCGACATCAACCTCACCGGGGTGTTCCTGGGGATCCGGGCCGTCGCGCCGGTCATGGTGAAGGCCGGCTCCGGGTCGATCATCAACATCTCGTCCGTCGAGGGGCTCCGCGGGAGCCGCGGCCTGCACGGCTACGTGGCCTCCAAGTTCGGCGTCCGCGGGCTCACGAAGTCGGTCGCGCTGGAGCTCGGGCCGCACGGCGTGCGGGTCAACTCCGTGCACCCCGGGTTCATCGAGACGCCGATGACCGCGGGCATCGACGCGGGCGACCTGCTCATCCCGCTCGGCCGCGGCGCGCGGCCGGAAGAGGTCTCCCAGACCATCGTCTTCCTCGCGAGCGACGAGTCCAGCTACTCCACCGGCGCCGAGTTCGTCGTCGACGGCGGGCTCGTGGCGGGCGTGCCGCACAAGCACGGCGCCTGACCGGTCACAGGCCCGCCAGGAAGTCCTTCATGAGCGGGCCCGCGGTGTCCGACCCGCGGTGGCCGTCCTCCACGAAGACGGCCACCGCGAGGTCGTCGACGATCGCGAGCATCCACACGTGCTGCTTCGACCCGTCGCCGTACTGCGCCGTGCCGGTCTTGGCACCGACGATTCCGGGCACGCCCTGCAGCATGTCCGCGCTGCCCTCGGTGACGACGCCGTGCATCAGGTCGCGCACCACCGCCGCCTCGTCGTCCGTCACCCCGGGCGTCGACGGCTTCTTCGGCGCCTGCGCCGACTCCTCGGCCGACGGCGAGGCGGACGCGTCGCCGTCGTCGCCCCCGGCCGGCTCGTCGCGCACCAGCACGGGCTGCACCCGGTGGCCGGCGGCGACGCTCGCCGCGACCGTCGCCATCCCCAGCGGCGACGCCTGCACCTTGGCCTGGCCGATCATCGACGCCGCGTGCTCCGTGCCGTCCGCCTTCGCGGGCACGGCGCCGAGGAAGGCGGGCACGCCCAGCACGGGCGCCGCCACCTCGTCGTCCACGAGCCCGAGGTCGGACGCCGCGGTCGCCAGGTCCGCCTGCGCCACCTTGTCGCGCTGCGCGATTATCGCCGTGTTGCACGAGTGCGCGAACGCCGTGCGCAGCGGCACCTCGCCGGTGGCCGACGACGGGTAGCCGGGGACGTTGCCGAACCTGCGGCCGTCCACGGTGATGCTGTCCGTGCAGGCGACCTTCGTGTCCGGGGTGATCCCCGCCCGCTGCATCGCCAGCGCGTCCACCACCTTGAACGTCGACCCCGGGGGGTACTGCCCCAGCGTCGCGGTGGACCAGCCCTCGCCGCCGGGCCCGCTCGCCGCGGCGAGCACCGCGCCGTCCGACGGCCGGATCGCGACGATCGCGCTGGCCGGGTCGACGTCCTCGAGCACGTTCTCCGCCTGCTTCTGGAGGTGCTGGTCGAGGGTGGTGGCCACCGCGACGCCGTCGACGGCGTCGACGCGGTACAGCTCACGCCCCTCGTCCCCGTCCTCCTCGGGCTCGCCGTCCAGGCCCACGTCACCGTCGCCGGCCGGGACCACGCTGACCAGGACGCCCGGCGAGCCGGTGAGCTGGTCGTCGTAGGCGCGCTGCACCCCCGACAGCCCCACCACGTCGCCGGCCTGCACCGCGCCGTCGGACTCCTCGACGACCTCCTTGGTCGCCTCCCCGACCCGGCCCAGGATCGGCGCGGCGAAGGTGCTCGTCGGTCCGAGCTCGAGGGAGTCCTCGACCGCACGCACGCCGATGATGTCCCGCGCGTCGTCCACCGTGAAGTCCACGCCCGGGTTCTTCTTGCGGATCGTGATCGCCTCGACGAACGCCTTCTCCCCGGCCGCGTCGACGCGCGCGAAGAACTCGTTCGGCTCGAGGCCCACGAGCTGCGCGAGGTCGCGCGCCGCGGACTCCTGCCCGAGCCCCTCCACCGCCGTCTTGTCCACCCCGATGTGCCACACGCCCCGCTCGGTCACCATCGGCTCGCCGTCGCCGTCCAGCAGGTCGCCGCGGTCCGCGTCGAGGGTCCTGACCTTCAGCCGCTCGCCCGGCTCCAGGTCGGGCACCAGCACGTCCGGCCGCCACACGGCGCGCCAGGCGCCCTCGCCGTCGCCGCTCTCCGGCGGCGCATAGGCGAGGTCGACGTCGGTGCTGTACTTCCACGTGACGTCGCGGCCCACCGGCCACGACCAGTCCAGCGTGGCCACCGCCGACGTCGTGCCGTCCTGGGTGACCGGCTTGCCGACGGAGGCCACCGTCACCGTGCGCTCGCGCTCGCCCGAGGCGTCGACGAGCGGCTCGAGCACCTCGGTGAGCTGCGTCTGCACGTCGACCGAGCCGGGCGCCTGCAGCGCCAGGTCGCTCACGTCGCCCGCCCGGAGCGCGGCCGCGAGCGCCTCGGCGGCCGGGTCGGCGGACGGCACGTCGGGCCCGGTGCACGCCACCAGGGTCACCCCGACGACCGGGGTCAGCAGGACGGCGAGGGCGAGGCGGTAGCGTCGGCGCACCTTGGCGAGATTATCGGCTTCCTGGCAACCTGGTCGGCATGTCCCCCCGTGTCGTGGTCACGGTCCTGCATAGATTTCGTGGCGCCGTCGTCGCGGGCACCCTGGCGGGCGTCCTGACCGTCGCGGGGGCCGTCGTGCCGGCGGGTGCGGCGACCGCCGCGCTGCCCGACCCGCGGCCGGGCGGCACGTCGATCCTGGGCCGCACGTGGACCCCGGGGCACGACCCCGCGGACCTGACCGTGCTGGTGAACAAGGCCCACCCCGTCACCCCGGAGCGCTGGGCGCCGGACGACCTCGCGCGCCCCGACGTGCCCGCCCTCGGCGAGCACGACCGGCTGCGGGCCGAGGCGGCGCGGGCCCTGGAGCGCCTCGCCGCCGACGCCCAGGACGCCACCGGCCACGAGCTCGTCCTCGCCTCCGGCTTCCGGTCCGCGGACTACCAGCGGCGGCTGTACGCCCGGTACGTCGACGCGCACGGCCGCCGCGCCGCCGACACGTTCTCCGCCCGCCCGGGGTACTCCGAGCACCAGACGGGCCTCGCCGCCGACGTCGCCGAGGCCGGCACCCCGTACACCGACTTCGGGCGCACCAGGACCGGGCGCTGGGTGGACGCGCACGCGTGGCGGTACGGGTTCGTCGTGCGGTACCCGGAGGGCCGGCAGTCCGTCACGGGCTACTCGCCCGAGCCCTGGCACCTGCGCTACGTGGGCACCGGACTGACCGTCCCGATGCACCTCGCCGGCACCACCACCCTGGAGGAGGCCTTCGGCGCCGCCCCGGCGCCGGACTACGCCCCGCCGAAGTAGCACGGGTACTCCCTCGGCACGGTCCGTGCTACCTCGGCACGGTCCGGTGCTACCTCGGCACGGCGAGCGCGCGGCCGAGGCGCTCCGCGGCCTCGGTGAGCACGGCCGTGGACGTCGCGAGGTTGAGCCGCAGCCACCCGGCCCCGCCGGCGCCGAACCGCACGCCGTCCTCGAGGGCGAGGCGGCCGCGCTCCAGCACGAGCGCGGCGGCGTCGGCCGCGGGGACGCCACCGGGCAGGGCACCGCGCAGGTCGAGCCAGGCCAGGTAGGTGGCGTCGGCGGGCTGGAGCCGCACGGCGGGGGCGTGCGCCGCCAGCAGGCGCGCGAGCAGCCCTCGGTTCGCGTGCACGCCCGCGAGCAGGGCGTCCAGCCACGGACCGCCGTCGCGGTAGGCCGCCGCGTGCGCCAGCACCGCGAGGTGGTTGACGGCGTGGCCCGCCTCCTCGGGGATCCGGCGCAGGTCGTCGGCCGCGCCCGGCCCGCCGATCGCGACCGCGGCACGCAGCCCCGCGAGGTGGAACGCCTTGGACGCCGACTGCACCACGACCGCCCGCTCCGCGCCCGCCACCGACAGCAGCGGCACGAACGCGGGCGCGCCGTCGGCCACGCGCTCGAACGTGAACGGGGCGTGCACCTCGTCGGCCACCACCCGCACCCCGTACCGGTCGGCGAGCGTCAGCACCGCCTCGAGCTCCGCGCGGGTGTGCACGGTGCCGGTGGGGTTGTGCGGGTTGCACAGCAGCAGGACGGCGCGCCGGCCGGAGCCGGGCCCGGCGCCGTGGGCGGCGGCGCCCGTGACCCGCGCGAACGCGGCCTCGAGCGCGCCGAGGTCGAGCCGCAGGTCGGCGCCCAGGGGCGCCTCCACGACGTGTCGCCCCTCGTTGCCCGGAAAGCCGTAGAACGGCGGGTACACGGGCGGCGTGACGACGACGGCGTCGCCGGGGGCGGTGAGCACGCGCAGCACCTCGACGATCGCCACCATGACGTCCGGCATCGTGCGGCTGGACGCGACGTCCGGCGCCCACCCCCAGCGCTCCCGCGCGAACGGTGCGAGCGCCTCGGCATAGGCCGTGCCGACGTCGTACCCGGTGTCCCCGAGGGCCAGCGCCCCCTGCACCGCGTCGACGACGGCGGGCGCGACGGGCGTGTCCATCTCGGCGACGAACAGCGGCAGCACGTCCGGCGGGTAGGCCCGCCACTTCACGGACGTGCGACGGCGCAGGTCGTCGAGGGTGAGCTGCTCCAGCGGGTTGTCGGTCACGGCTCCGGTCTACCAGAGGCGCCCGCGCGCTACCTCGGCGCGCGGGGTGCTACCTCGGCGCGCGGGGTGCTACCTCGGCGCGAGGGGTGCTACCTCGGCGTGGGTCAGGCGGACGGGACCGTCTTCACCACCGGGGCCCACTGCTCCTCGACGAGCGCCGGGCGGTCCTCGTCGGTGTGGCCGGCCCAGCGCCGGGCGTCCTCGATGGTGGCGGCGAGCAGGGTGCGCAGCCGGGCGTCCGTGTCGGGCACGAACGCCTCGCTGATGCCCTGCACCGCCGTGGACACGACGGACGGCGCGGCGTCGCGCACGAACCGCTTGGGCCGCACGCGCGTGCCCTCGCAGAACCGGTACGCCCACTCGGCCGTCTTCGGCGACGCGGCGAGCGCGTCGGCGCTGGCCGGGTCGAGCGTGCCCTCGGGGCGCCCGTCCAGGGCGTCGAGCATGCGCTCCGCACCGATGATCGCCACGGCCAGCGTCTGCTGCCGGTCGGCGGGCGCGACGGGCAGCGCCGTCTGCGCGGCGCGCAGCGCGATCTGCACGTCCCACCGCGGGTCGCTGCTGGTCAGCCCGATGACCGAGGGGATGAGCGGCGCGAGCTGCGGCCGGTTCCCGTCGGAGGTCAGGTCGTTCACGGCACGGGCCAGCATCGCGAGCAGCGGGTGCGTGCACTGCGGATGATCGCTCCAGCGTTCACCGGCCAGGAACGACGCCAGCTCCATGAAGCACGCGCCCTTCTTGGGGTTGCGGTGCTTGCCACGCCCGAGCATCGGCAGCGCGTCGAAGGCGCCAGCAACAGATCCAGCCACGAGTCCACCCCCGTATAGGTCCGGTCTTTCCCAGTGTGCGACCGCTGTGACCCAGGTCGCAACGGCTGGCGCGGGCGAAGGCCCGTCCGGCCCCGGCCTCGGTACCCCTCAGCCCCGCCGCAGGGGTACCTCAGACCGGCGGAGGCCCAGGTCGCGGCGTCGTCTGAGGTACCCCCTCCCCGGAAGACCGGGCAGTTGCCCGATGCCCGCCCGGGGGCCTCAGGACGAGCGTGGTCACCACGAGATCGAGGAGCCGGCGGTGGCCGGCACGCAGGGCCGGGGACCCCGGCCGGTGAGGGGACGAGGACATGAACGAGATGACGTCGCGGGACCTGGCCGTCCTGGCCGAGCTGGACTACCGGCGCGAGCGGATGGCCGAGACCTACCAGCGCGGGACGCCGGCGTGGGTGCGCACGGTGGGCCGCGCGGCCGGCGCGGCCGGTCGCGGGGTCCGGGACCTGGCCCGCCGTGCGCGGTCCCGGGCCGCGGACCGCGAGGCCGTGCAGCGGCTCGGCTCGACGCTCGACGCCGTCGCCGCGCGGACCGACGCCCGCGCGTGGGACCTCCAGGTGACCCGCCGGGCCGACCAGATCGCCCACGGGCTGGACGCGCTGCGTCCCCAGGACGGCGCCGGACGCCGGGCCGCCTGACCGTGCGCGGCACGGCGGTGGGCACGGCGACGGAGCGGGTCCGCGAGCACGGAAAACCGGCGGCGGGTGTGGGCGGCCGGTGGGACGATCACCTCGTGCGACGTTCCAGCGAGGTGCCCCTGATCGCCCGCCAGGAGGAGGTCACCGCCTTCCGCGGCGCGCTGGAGCGCGCCGCGGAGGGCGAGCCCGGCGTCCTCCTGCTCGGCGGCGACGCCGGGGTGGGCAAGACGCGCCTGGTCACGCACCTCGCGGACGCCGCGCGCGACGCCGGGGCGCGCGTCGTCGTCGCGCACTGCGTGGACCTGGGTGACGTCGGCATCCCGTACCTGCCGTTCACGGAGGCGCTGACCGAGCTGCGCGGCGTGCCCGCGGTGGCCCAGGTGGTCGCCGAGCGCCCGGCCCTCGCCCGCCTGCTCGACCCGGCGGGCGGCGCCGACGGCGGTGCGGACCACGCGGAGCGGCTCCAGCTCCTCGACGGCGTCGCGGGCAGCCTCGCCGCCGCCGGCCGGGCGGGCTCACCGCTCGTGCTGATCGTCGAGGACGTGCACTGGGCGGACGAGTCCACGCGCGACGTGCTGCGGTTCGTCGTCGCCCGGCTGCGGTCCGAGCACCTGCTGCTCGTCGCCACGTACCGCAGCGACGACCTGCACCGCCGCCACCCCCTGCGCCCCGTCCTCGCGGAGCTGTACCGCCAGCGCCCGGTGACGCACGTCGAGCTGTCGCCCTTCACCCCCGACGAGCTGCGCGAGTTCACCACCGCCACCCGCGGCGAGCCCCTCGGCGAGGCCGAGTTCGACGCCGTGCGCAGCCGGTCGGACGGCAACGCCTTCTTCGCCGAGGAGCTGCTCGACGCGGGCCAGTCCTCGACCGGCCTGCCGTGGTCCCTGGCCGACGTGCTGCACGCCCGCCTGCAGCGCCTCGACCCGGCCGTGCAGCAGCTCGTGCGCCTCGCCGCCGTCGCCGGGCGGCAGGTGGACGAGGCGCTGCTGCGCGCCACCGCGCCCCGCCTGCCCGGGCTCGACGCGCCCGGCGCCACCGACGCCGCCCTGCGCGAGGCCGTGGCACAGCAGGTGCTGCGCGTCGAGGGCCAGCACGTCGCGTTCCGGCACGCCCTCGTCGCCGAGGCGCTCGTCCTCGACCTGCTGCCGGGCGAGCGCACCACCATGCACCGCGCCTACCTCGACGCCCTGACGGCCGACCCCGCCCTCGGGAAGGCGGCGAAGCGCGCCCACCACGCCCTGGAGGGCCACGACCTGCCCGCCGCGCTCGTCGCGTCCCGCGACGCCGCCCGCAGCGCGGCCACGATGCTCGCCCCGGCGGAGGAGGTGCGGCACCTGGAGCAGGTGCTCTCCCTGTGGGAGTCCGTGCCGGACGCCGCGGAGCTGCTCGGCACCGACCGGGTCACCGTCGCCCTCGACACCGCGGCCGCCGCGAGCTCCGCGGGCCAGGCGACGCGGGCGGAGCAGCTGGCCCGGCGTGCCGTCGAGGGGCTCGACGCCGACCCCGAGCGGCAGGCCCGCCTGCGGCACGTGCTGGTGCGGTACGTGCTGGACATGGAGGACCTCGTCGACGCCCTGACCCAGTCCACCCGCGCGCTCGACGTGCTGCTGCCCGGCGCGACCGACGCCGCCTCCGCCCTCGACGTCGAGGTGCCCGACGACGTCGCGACCCCCGAGCTCGCGTGGACGCTCGCCGTGCACTCCCGCGTGCTGCTCAACAACGACCGCGACGACGAGGCGGGCGCGTTCGCCCGGCAGGCGGTAGACGTCGCCCGCCGGGCCGACGCCCCCGACGCCGAGGCCGACGCCCTCACGACGCTCGCCATGCTGGAGGTCGGCACGCCGGACACCGCGGCCGACCTGCTCGAACGTGCCCGGGAGCGCGCCGTCGTGGCGGGCGACCTGCGCACCGAGATGCGCTGCTGGTACAACCTGGCCGCCACCCACTTCTACGCGGGCCACCTCGACCTGTCCGCCCAGGTGCTCGACGCCGGCATGGCGCGCGCCCGCTCGACCGGCGTCACGTGGGGCGCGTACGGCCTGGAGATGGTCGACCTCGCGCAGATCCGCGCGTACCTCACGGGTGACCTGTCCCGCTGGCCGGTGCCCGAGGGCGCCCCGGCGAGCGTGGTGCCGTACCTCGCCGCGGGCGGGCTGTACGCGCAGGTCGCCCGCGAGGGCGGCGACGCGATCGGCGCGGCGCAGGACATGCGCGTGCACTGGGGGAACGACGGGCAGATCGCCCTCATCGCCGGGGGCACCCACGCCGACGCGCTCACGTGGGCCGGCCGCTACGACGAGGCGGTCACGACGGCCGAGGAGGTCGCCACCCACCTGGGCGCCACCTGGTCCGAGTTCTTCCTCGGCCGCATCTGGCTGTCCGCGCTGGCGCTGGCGGCGCTCGCGGAGGACGCGGAGGGCGGCCCCCACGCCGCCGACGCCGCGCAGGAGCTGCTCGACCGCGGCGACGCCCTCCTCGCCGTCGCGCAGGAGACCGCCCGGCGCGGGCGCCCCCGCGGCGGCCGTCTCGGCCCCGAGGGCCGGGCGTGGCTGAGCCGCGCGGCGGCGGAGCACTCCCGGCTGCGGGCCGCGCTCACCGACGCCCCCGCCGACCCCGGGCTGTGGGAGGCGACGGTCAAGGAGTTCGACTTCGGGTACCGCTACGAGGTGGCGCGGTCCCGGTTCCGCTGGGCGCAGGCGCTGCGGACGTCCGGCGACGTGCCGGCGGCCGAGGTCGAGGCCGCCGAGGCGCTCGGCGAGGCCGTCGACATGGGCGCCGCACCCCTCGCCGACGCGATCCACGCGTGGGGCCGCCGCACCCGCGTGCCGCTGCCCGGCGGCCGCCGCACGTCCTCGGTCCTCACGGAGCGCGAGGAGGAGGTGCTGGTGCTGGTGGCGCAGGGGCTCAGCAACCGGCAGATCGGAGAACGGCTGTACATCTCCACGAAGACGGTCAGCGTGCACGTGTCGAACCTGCTCGCGAAGCTGGGCGTGTCCGGGCGGGCGGAGGCGGTCGCGGTCGCGCACCGGCGCGGGCTGATCGGCGTCTGACCGTTCGAGGTCCATACTGGGCCCGTGCCGGAAGCCCAGGCTGTCGGCTCCCTGTCCGGCCCGTCGCCCGGCCCCGTGCCCGGTCCCGCCTCCGACCGCGTGCCCGGCCCGTCGCCCGGCCCGGCCAACGGTGAGCCCGTCGCAGACGAGGTGTTCGACCGCATCGCGCGGCTCGTGCACCGACAGCTCGGCGTGCCCGCGGCCGCCGTCGTCATGCTCACCGACGACGGCGACGTCAAGACGCTCCCCGGCGCCGTCGGGTTCCCCGCGGACGCGCAGCGCAGCCGCCGCCTCGAGCTCCCCCGGCCCCTGACGGCGACCGTCGCGCGCACCCGCACCCCGCTCGTCGTGGGCGACGCCGACGACGACCCGCGCGTGGCCGGCCGGCACACGATCGGCGACCTGGTGCTCGCCGCGTACGCGGGCTACCCGATCGAGGACGCCCGCGGACACGTGGTGGGCGCGCTGTGGGCGGTGTCGTCCGTGCCGCGGACCTGGACCGAGACGGATCTCGCCACCCTCGCCGACCTGTCCGCCGCGGCGTCGGGCGAGCTGCGGCTGCGCGCGGAGCGGGAGCGCGCACGGCTGGCCGAGCAGGTGGCGTTCCGCGCGCACCGCCGGTCGCGGTTCCTGCTCGGGCTGTCGGAGCGATTCGCGCGCGTCACCACGCTGGACGAGGTCGAGGACGCCATCGCGCACGTCATCGGCACCGGCACGGGCGCCCGCTGGGTGTCGCTGGCGCTGGTCGACGCCGACCGGCGGCACCTGTCGTTCTTCACCGTGGGGCACCACCACCCCGGCGAGCCGGCCCTGCGCAGCACGCGTCTCGACGCGCCCCGGCCCGACACGCACGTCGTGCGCAGCCGCGCCGCCCTGCGGTTCCGCGACCACGCCGAGATGGTCGCGACGTACCCCGAGATGGGTCCCGTGGGCTCCGTGTCGGAGGGCGCGCGGTCGTTCCTGCCCGTGATGTCGAACGGCATGGTCGTGGGCGTCATCGCCTGCGTGTGGGACCAGGCCCGCGAGCACGACGCCGAGACGGCGGCCCTCGAGTCGACGATCAGCCGGTACGTGGCGCTCGCGCTGGAGCGGGTGGCGCTGCTGGAGGCGCGGCGGCGGGTCGCGACCACGCTGCAGGAGTCGATGCTCACCGCGCCGCCCACGGTGGCGCACCTCGACATCGCGACCACCTACTCTCCCGCCGCGCGCACCGACCAGGTGGGCGGCGACTGGTACGACGCGGTGGTGCGCGACGACGGCACCGCGATCGTCATGATCGGCGACGTCGCGGGCCACGACGTGCACGCCGCCGCCCAGATGGGCCAGCTGCGCTCCATGCTGCGGGCGCTCGCGTGGAGCCACGACGAGTCGCCGGCCGGGCTGCTGACCCGCCTCGACAAGGCGAACGCGCGGCTCGGCCCGCGGGCGATGGCGACCGCCGTCGTCGCGCGCCTGGACCGCGACCCGGCGCCGTGCCCGAAGGAGGCCCTCGAGGGTTCCCCGCCGGCCGAGCGGCCCGAGCGCGCCTACACGCTCACGTGGTCGGTGGCGGGGCACCCGCCGCCGATGGTGCTGCGCCGCGACGGCCGGGTCGAGCGCCTGTCCGAGACCCCCGACCTGCTGCTGGGCGTGGTGCCCACGACGCCCCGCGTGGACCGCACCTCCCGCCTCCTGCCGGGCGACACCCTCGTGCTCTACACGGACGGGCTGGTGGAGCGCCGCGGCGTCCCGAGCGACGAGCGGCTGTCCGACCTGGAGACGGTGCTGCGCTCCGCGCACGGCGAGGCGACGTCCGCCGTCCCCCGCGCTCTGGTGCGCGGCCTCGTGGGCGACGCGCAGCGCGACGACGTCGCGGTGCTGGCCCTGCGCGTGCGCGTCCCCGCCCCGTCCGGGCCGCCGTCGTCGGCCGGGCCCGCGAAGGCGGAGCGGCGCGTCGCCGACGACGACCTCAGCGACCTCGGCCCGGCGCGCCGGTGGGTGGACGACGTGCTCGAGTCGTGCGACGTGTCGGACGAGCAGCGGCGGACCGCGATGCTCCTGACCAGCGAGGTGCTGACCAACGCGCTGGAGCACGGCGACGGGCCGATCACGGCGACGGTCGAGGTGGACGGCCGCCGCCTGCGCGTGGGCGTCCGCGACGGCAGCATCGCCGAGCCGGAGCTGCAGTCCCCCCGGCCGCAGGACCTGTCGGGCCGCGGCGTGCTCTTCCTGGACCGCCTCGCGTCCCGGTGGGGCGTGCAGCTGCACGACGGCTCCGACGCCGTGGGGCGGCACTCGGGCGTCGTCGAAGGCAAGACGGTGTGGTTCGAGATCGACCGCGAGGCCCGGCCGCTCACCGGCACGGTGTCGCGCGTGCGTCCGCCGACACCCGCCACCGGCGCCGTCCCCCTGGTCGAGCGCGTGCTGCGCGACGACCGGCGCTGAGCGAGCCCCCGCCCGCCGTCCCTGGGCGGCTCGGTCGCCCCGGGCGACACCCCTCCCGGGTGTCGGCGGTCCGTCGTACGGTGTGAGACGTGACACACACCGCCCAGCGCCCCGACGCGCCGCCCCGACCCCGGGCGACGGCGACCGGTGCCCCCACCCCGTCCACGTCCGGCGGCGAGGGCGAGGACGTCGGCGCCCTGCTCGAGCCGTACCGGCGCGAGCTCACCGGCTACTGCTACCGCATGCTCGGCGGCGCGTTCGAGGCCGACGACGCGGTGCAGGAGACGCTGCTGCGCGCCTGGCGCTCGTACGACCGGTTCGAGGGCCGGTCGTCGCTGCGGTCGTGGCTGTACCGCATCGCGACCAACGTGTGCTTCGACCACCTCGGGTCGTCCAAGCGGCGGGAGCGCCCGATGGGGCTGGGCGGGCCGCAGCCCGCGGAGGAGCAGTACTTCGGCGACGTGCTCGCCGAGGACCGGTGGCTCGAGCCCGTGCCGGACGACGCCGTCCTGCCGCGCGAGGGCGACCCGGCCGACGTCGCGGTGGGCCGCGAGTCGATCCGCCTGGCGTTCGTGGCCGCGCTCCAGCACCTGCCGGCCAGGCAGCGCGCCGTCCTGGTGCTGCGCGAGGTGCTGCGCTGGTCGGCGGCGGAGGTCGCCGCGCTCCTCGACACCACGGTCGCGTCCGTGAACAGCGCCCTGCAGCGGGCCCGTGCCACCCTCGGCAGCAAGGGCCTGCGCCGGGCGGGCGGCCATGGCGAGGGTGCGGACCTCCCGGAGCCGCAGTGGGCCGAGATCGACCAGCAGCTGCTCGAGCGGTACCTGGACGCGTTCGAGCGCTACGACATGGACGCCCTGGTGGCGCTGCTGCACGAGGACGCCGTTCTCAACATGCCGCCGTACACGATGTGGGTGCACGGGCGCTCCGAGGTGATCCGCTGGATGACGGGCCCCGGCGCCGGCTGCCGGGGGTCCCGCTGCGTGCCCGTGCAGGCGAACGGCTCGATGGCGTACGGCCAGTACCGGCGCGACCCGACCGGCGGCTGGTCGCCGTGGGGGCTCGCCGTGCTGGAGGACGACGGCAGCGGCCGCATCACCGGCATCACGACGTTCCTCGACACCGCCACCTGGTTCCCCCGGTTCGGCCTGCCCGACCGGCTGCCCGCCCTCTGACCTGCGACCCACCGCGCCCTGCGGGCCGCGCTGGGCTACGTTGCCCGCATGACCACGGACGCCCCGCACCCCGAGGGCGTGCCCCCCACCGGGACGCCCGCGCCCCCGCCGGACGATCGCGTCGGCCACGAGGTCGACGACGAGGTCGACGACTCCGTCCGTCCCGTCCAGCACGACAGCAAGAACCCGCCGCGGTGGCTGCCGCGGGCGCTGGCGATGGTCGTGGTGGCCGTGTTCGTCGCCACCTTCCTCTCGTACGCGTTCGGCCAGCTCGGCGGGCTGGCCGTCAACGTGCTCATCTCCTTCTTCGTCGCGCTCGCGCTCGAGCCGATCGTCGTGTGGCTGGTGCGGCACGGGTGGCGCCGCGGCGCGGCCGCGGGCGTGTCGCTGGGCGGGGCGATCGTCGTCGTGCTCGGGGTGTTCGCGCTGTTCGGCAACCTGTTCGTGCAGCAGCTGATCCAGCTCGTCGCGTCGCTGCCCGACCTCTACACGAGCATCCAGCAGGGCATCGAGGCGCGCTGGGACGTCACGGTCCCCGACTCGGACGACCTCGTCGCGCAGGCTCTCGACCAGTGGGGGCAGGACGTCGCCACGGGCGCCCTCAGCATCGGGGCGTCGATCGTGGGGGTCCTGTTCGCGATCACCACGATCCTGCTGATCACGTACTACGTCATGGCGGCGGGCCCCAAGTTCCGCGCCGCGATCTGCGCGTGGCTGCGGCCCGACCGGCAGCAGGAGGTGCTGACCCTGTGGGAGATCACGCAGGTGAAGGTCTCCGACTTCATCAGCTCCCGCGTCGTGCTCGCCGCCCTGTCGAGCGTCTTCACGTTCGTCTTCCTGCTGATCGTGCAGACGCCGTACGCGCTGCCGCTGGCCGTCTTCACCGGCGTCGTGTCGCAGTTCGTGCCCACCATCGGCACGTACATCGGCGGCGCGCTGCCCGTGGCGGTCGCGCTCGCCGCGCAGGGGCTGCCGCAGGCGATCGCCGTGCTGGTCTTCATCGTCGCGTACCAGCAGGTGGAGAACCTCATCTTCTCCCCGAAGGTCAGCGCCCGGGCGCTGGAGATGAACCCGGCCGTGTCGTTCGTCGGCGTCCTCGGGTTCGGCGCCGTCTTCGGCGCCCTCGGCGCCTTCCTCGCCCTGCCGATCCTCGCGACCGTGCAGGCCCTCGGGAACACCTACCTGCAGCGGCACGAGCTCGTGGACTCGACGCTGCTGCACGACCCTGACGAACCGTCCGGCCGCGGCGAGGGCGTGTGGTCGTCGCGGCGTCGACGCAACCTCGAGGCCGGCGAGCGCGCCGCCCGCGAGGCCGAGGCCCGCCGGCGCGACGGCGCGGAGGAGTGAGCATGGACCTCGTCGGAGGGATCGCGCTGGTCGTCGCCGTGGGCGTAGCCGGCCAGGTCGCGGCCAAGCGCCTGCGGGTGCCGTCCATCCTGCTGCTGCTCGTGCTGGGCCTCCTCGTGGGACCCGTGCTCGGGTGGCTCGACCCGGACGAGGTCTTCGGCGACTCCCTCTTCCCCCTGGTCTCGATGGCCGTGGGCCTGCTGCTCTTCGAGGAGTCGCTCAAGCTCGACTTCGCCCGTCTGCGGGGCGGCGCGCGCCGCCCCGTCCTCGGGCTCGTCACCACCGGCGCGCTGCTCACCGGCCTGGGCGCGACGGTGATCGCCCACCTGTTCCTCGACCTGTCGTGGGGACGGTCCGCGGTGATCGGCGCCATCCTCATCGTCTCCGGGCCCACCGTCGTCGGGCCGCTGCTCGCGATCATCCGCCCCAAGCAGCCCGCGGAGTCGGTGCTCGCGTTCGAGGGCATCTTCATCGACCCCATCGGGGCGACCGTCGCGCTCGCCGTGGCGAACGTCGTCCTGCACGCCGAGACCACCAGCCTGCTGCTGACGTCCGCGTGGGGGCTCGTCGTCGGCGGCGTCGCGGCAGCGCTGCTCGTGCTGCTCATCCGCTTCGGCAGGGTCCCGAAGGAGACCGAGGTGGTGCTCGCGGTCGCGTTCGCGCTCGGGGCCTACGCGCTCGCCGAGGCCGGGCAGGACGAGGCGGGGCTGTTCGCCACCACCGCCCTCGGCGCCGCCCTGGCGAACCAGCGGGTGGCGCGCACCGAGCCGCTGCACGAGTTCGGCACCCACGTCGGGCTGCTGCTCATCGGCTCGTTGTTCGTCGTGCTGTCGGCACGGATCGACCTGGACGCCCTGGCCCGGTACGCGCTGCCGACCATCGGGATCGTCGCGCTGCTGGTGCTGGTGCTGCGACCGCTCGTGGCGTCGGTGTCCACGCTGGGCACCAGCCTCCCCTGGTCGCAGCGCGCGATGATCGGCTGGATGGCGCCGCGCGGCATCGTCGCCGCGTCCACCGCCTCCGTGTTCGCGCTGCGGTTCGAGGACGCCGGCGAGCCGTTCCCCCAGCTCGTGCCCGTGATCTTCGGCGTCGTGCTGCTCACCGCGATCGTCTACGGGTTCACCGGCACGCCCGTGGCGAAGCTCCTCGGCGTGCGCTCCGACGACCTGGAGCGGCTGGACGACGACGGGCTGCCGGTCCTGGACCGGTCGGGCTGACCGCCCGCACGCTGCCTACGATGGCGCCATGACCGGTCCGGTGCTGGTGGGGGTGCCCCACGACCACCATCCGAGCGTGCCCCGGCGCGCCGCCGACCTGGCGGCCGCGCTCGGCACGGAGCTGGTGTGCGTGGCCGTGGACGAGGCGTCGGTGCGCCAGCCGTCCGGCGCCGTCGTGCCGGTGGACCCCGACGCCGGCTCCCCCGCCGACGACGGCGAGCTGAGCGCCGCCGTCGCCGCCGCGCTGGCCGACAGCCCCGTGCGCTGGCGGCTCGAGCGCACCGCCGGCGACCCCGCTGCCGAGCTGGCCCGGCTCGCGGCCGCCCACGACGCCGTCCTGATCGTCGTGGGCGCCCGGCGGCCCGGCGTGCGCGGCTGGGCCACGCACCTGGTCGGCGGCACCGTCGCGGGGCACCTCGTCCACGACCAGCCGCGGCCGGTGGTCGTGCTGCCCGACCAGCACGCGGGCGACGCGTCGTGACGGCGGGCAGCCCGCCCGCCCGCACCAGGCCCGCGCACCGGCGGCCCGGGCTGGTCGCGCTGGTCGCGGCCGGAGGCGCCGTCGGCACCGCGGCCCGGTTCGGTCTGTCGCAGGCGTGGCCCGCCGTCGACGGGTGGCCGGTCGCGACCTTCGCCGCCAACGTGCTCGGCGCCTTCGTGCTGGGCTGGCTGCTGGAGTCCCTCGCCGCCCGCGGGCCGGAGACGCCCGGCGTGCAGCGGGTCCGCCTGGCCGTGGGCACCGGCGTGCTGGGCGGGTTCACGACGTTCTCGTCGCTCGCGCTCGAGACGGAGCGGCTGCTCGCCGCCGGCGACGTCGCCCAGGGGTTCGCGTACGCGGGCGGCACGCTCGTGCTCGGGTACCTCGCCTGCCTCGGCGGCGTGCTGCTCGGCTCGGGCCGGCGCTCGGGTCGGAGCTCGCGATGAGCGCCGCCGTGACCCTGCTGCTCGTCGCCGTGGCGGGCGGGCTGGGCGCCGCCGCCCGGTTCGTCGTCGACGGCGCGGTGCGAGCCCGGACCCCCGGTGCCGCGTTCCCGTGGGCCACGGTGGTGGTGAACGTGTCCGGCTCGCTGCTCATCGGACTGGTCACCGGCGTGCTGCTCGGCGCCGGCGACCCGGAGCACCTCGAACCCTGGCGCCTCGGCGTCGCGACCGGGTTCTGCGGCGGCTACACCACCTTCTCGACGGCGATGGTCGAGACCGTCCGCCTCGCCCGCTCCGGCCGGCGTCGGCTGGCCGTGGCCAACGCGCTCGGCACCATGGCGCTCACGCTCGCCGCCGTCGTCGTCGGCATCGGCCTCGGCCTCCTGCTCTGAGGCGTCGCGGTCGGGGGCCTGTGGCACGCTGACCCGGTGAGCCTCATGCTGCTGGACTCCGCGAGCCTGTACTTCCGTGCCTTCTACGGCCTGCCCGACTCGCTGCGCTCCCCCGACGGCAAGCCCGTCAACGCGGTGCGCGGCCTGCTCGACATGATCGCGTTCCTCGTCACGGAGCACGGGCCGGACCGGCTCGTGGCGTGCTGGGACGAGGACTGGCGGCCGGCGTTCCGCGTCGACGCGATCGGGTCCTACAAGGAGCACCGGGTCGCCGCGGTCACGCCCGCCGGCGAGCCGGACGTCGAGGAGGTGCCCGACGCGCTCACCCCGCAGGTCCCCGTGATCGTCGACGTGCTGGCCGCGCTCGGCATCGCCCGCGTGGGCGCGCCGGGCTTCGAGGCCGACGACGTCATCGGCACCCTGGTCACCCGCGAGGTGGCCCGCAGCGCCGCGACCGCGCTTCCCGTGGCGGGCGCCGTCGGGATGGTGATGCCCGCCAGCGTCGACATCGTCACCGGCGACCGCGACCTGTTCCAGCTCGTCGACGACGCGGCCGGCGTGCGCGTGCTGTACCCGGCGCGGGGCGTGCGCGACCCCGACGTCGTCGACCAGGCGAGGCTCGCCGAGAAGTACGGCGTGCCGAGCGGGCAGGCGTACGCCGACATGGCGACGCTGCGCGGCGACCCGTCCGACGGCCTGCCCGGCGTGCCCGGCATCGGGGAGAAGACGGCCGCCAAGCTGCTCGCCGCGTTCGGCGACCTGGCCGGCCTGCGCGCCGCCGCGGAGCACGGCGCGAAGGGCCTCACGCCCACGCAGCGGCAGAAGCTGCTCGACGCCGCGGCCTACCTCGACGTCGCCCCCACGGTGGTGCAGGTCGCGCACGACGCCCCCGTCGGCGAGGTCGACGACGCCCTGCCGCGTGCGCCGAAGGACCCCGAGGCGCTCGACGCGCTCGCCGAGCGCTGGGGCATCCGGTCCAGCGTGGACCGCGTGCTCACGGCCCTCGCCGCCCGCGCCTGATCAGGGCTGGAAGACGCAGAACTCGTTGCCCTCGGGGTCGGCCATGACGGTCCAGCCGATCTCGTCGTCCTGCGCGCGCAGCACGCGCGCGCCGCGGGCGACGAGGTCGTCGAGGGTGACCCCGTCGTCCAGCGTGACGTCCCAGTGCCAGCGGTTCTTGACCGTCTTGGGCTCGGGCACAGGGACGAAGTCGAACGACTCGAACGGGACGCCGGCGCCCTCGTCGAGGTAGGCGTAGTCCATGTCGTCGTCCTGCGTGAGCGTGCCGCCCAGCAGCTCGTGCCAGAACGCCGCGACCCTCCGGTAGTCCGCGCAGTCGACGACGACGTCCTTGAGCCGGTAGTCCGGCACCTCGTCGTCCGTGAAGACGCAGAGCTCGCCGCCCTCGGGGTCGGCCAGCGTCGTGTAGTGGTACCGACCGGCCTCGGTCAGGCGCGGCTGGTCGGGGAGCTCGTCGAGCGACCGGGCCCGCACGTCAGGGTGCACGCGGTGCTTCACCGTCTTCCCCTCCGGCACGGTGTTGACCCAGATCGTCCGCGCCGGCACGGGGTCGGGGCCCGGGTCGCGCAGGACGACGTCACCGTTGTCCAGCGCCTCCGCCCGCAGCCCCAGGGTGCCGGCCCAGAACTCCCCCAGCGTGGCCGCGTCCACGGCGTCGACGCACAGGTCCTTGAACGTCACCAGGCTCATGACCGGCAGCGTAGCCGCGCCTCAGCCCAGCGCGGACTCGACGAGGTCGGCGGCCCGCCGGGTGCCGCCCTCGGCCCGTGCGTCCGCCTGCAGCGCGGCCGAGCGGCGCGCGACCTCGGGGTCGGAGGTGAGCTCGAGCAGGGCGGCGCGCAGCTCGTCGGCGGTCGAGTCGGCGGAGCTCAGCCGGCGAGCGACACCGAGCTCGACCAGCCGGTCCGCGTTCATGAACTGGTCGACCGCCTGCGGCACCGCGATCATCGGCACACCGGCGAGCAGCCCCTCGCTGCTGCCGCCCATCCCGGCATGGGTGACGAAGGCGTCGGCCTGCTCCAGGATCGCCCGCTGCGGCACCCAGGCGTGGACCTCGACGTGCGGCGGGAGCTCGCCGAGGTCGGCCGGGTCCACGTGCTTCCCCACCTGCAGCACGACGTGCCAGCCGGGCAGGTCGCCGAAGGCCACGAGGCACCGGCGGTAGAACTCCGGCTGCCGCGTGTAGGCGGAGCCGAGGGAGACCAGCAGCACCTTCTCCGCGCCCGCCGGCCGGCTCCACCCGGCGCCGTCGTCGCGGATGTCGAAGCACGGTCCGACGAACGTGACCACGCCGGTGTCGACCCGGTCCGCCTGCGGCTGCATCGCCTTCGGGATCGTCGCGAGCACCGTGCCGGGCGCGCCCGGGAAGGCATCGACGTCGGTGGTGGTGGCCCCGTTCGTCGCGAGCCAGCGGGCGAGCTTCTCCCGGTACGCGTCCGCGCCGGGAAGCTGCCACAGCGGCGCCGCGACCTCCTCGGCGTAGCCGTCCCACGCGACGAACGTCGGCGACACCTGGATCACGGGCCGCCCCTGGGACTCGCCGAGCGCCCGCGCCGAGTACCCGCCGATGTCGTACAGGTAGAGGTCGGCCGGGTCGTCGTCGTAGAAGGCGCGCAGCTGCGGCAGCACCTGAATCTGGTCGTCGAGGAACGTCTCCATCGCGCCGATGGCGTCCTCGGGCCAGTCGTTGTCGGCGACCGGCAGCGTGGACGTGACGGGCACCAGCTCCGCGCCCGTGGCCACGACGAGGTCGGCCACCGGGGCGTCGTTCGCGTACGTCACCCGGTGCCCGCGCGCCACCAGCTCGCGGATGACCTCCAGGCTCGGGAGGACGTGGCTGACGGCGGGGACACCGACCATCGCGATGTGGGCAGGGCGGCGAGACATGCAGGAATCACTCCAGGTCGGTGGGGGCGTGCTGCCCATCGTGACCGGGCGCGGGGCCGCCGTGCCAGCGCATTTCCCGACGTCTCGGTCGGTCAGCCCGTGTTCTGCAGACCGGCGGAGACGCCGTTCACGGTGAGCAGCAGGAGGTGCTGCCAGCGGTCCTTGTGGCCGCCGTCCACCCACTCGCCGTCGTCCACCGTGAGGCCCTCGCTGACGCCCTGGCTGCGCAGCGCGCGCAGGGCGCGGACCTGGAGCAGCGACAGCGCGTCGACGTACGGCGAGCGCAGCTGCACCGCGCGGCCGAGGACACGGCGGTTGGCGAGCGGCCACTCGTTGCCGGTGACGCGCAGCACCCACTCGCGGGTGAGCCGCAGCTCGCCGAGCACGAGCTCCGCGAGGTCGTCGCGGTCGCCGAGGCCCAGGTACTGCGCGGCGATGTCCTCCTGCGTCTTGGCGAGGCCCATCTCCACGGTGTCGAGCAGCGTGGTGAACAGGGGCCACTCGCGGTACGCGGCCTGGAGCTCCTCCAGCCCGCCCGGCTGTTCGCCGGCCGAGCGCAGCGCGGTGCCGAGGCCGAACCAGCCCGCGAGGTTGATGCGCGCCTGCGACCAGGAGAACACCCACGGGATGGCGCGCAGGTCGTCGAGCGAGTTGACCGACAGGCCGCGCTTGGCGGGACGGGAGCCGATCGGCAGCAGGCCGACCTCCTCCAGCGGCGTGACCTGCGAGAACCACTGCGGGAAGCCCTCGGACTTCACGAGGCCGTGGAACGCGGCGCGCGACGTCTCGTCGAGGGTGGCCGCCAGGGGCGCGAACCGCTCCCGGGCGTCGGCGTTGCGCTTCTCCGCCGTCGGCGCCGAGGCGAGCAGCGTCGCCGCGGCGACCTGCTCGATGTGGCGCGCGGCGATGGTCGGGTCGCCGTAGCGGGCGAGGATGACCTCGCCCTGCTCCGTGAGCTTGAACCGGCCGTCCACCGAGTGCGGCGGCTGCGCGAGCACCGCGCGGTTGGCGGGGCCGCCGCCGCGGCCGAGCGAGCCGCCGCGGCCGTGGAACTGGGTGAGCGTGATGTCGTGGCGCTGGGCCCACTCGGCGATCCGCGACTGCGCCTTGTGCAGGGCGAGGGTCGCGGCGACCGGGCCGACGTCCTTCGACGAGTCGGAGTAGCCGAGCATGACCTCGACGCGGCGGCCGTTCTCCGCGAGGCGACGCTGCACCTCGGGGAACTCCAGCATCGCCTCGAGGATGTCGACCGAGTTCTCCAGGTCGTCGAAGGTCTCGAACAGCGGGACGGCGTCGACGACGGGGGCGTCGTCGGAGCCCTCGAACGCGAGCGCGGCGAGCCGGTAGACGGCGGCCAGGTGCTCGGGCGCCTGGGTGAAGGACACGATGTAGCGGCGCGCGGCGCGGATGCCGAACCGCTTCTGCACGGCGCCGAGGGCGCGGTAGGTGTCGAGCACCTCGACCGTGCGCTCGGAGAGGTCGCCGTGGATGCCCTTCTCGTCGATCTCGGCGAGGGCGGCGGCGTGCACCTGCGAGTGCTGGCGCACCTCCAGCTCGGCGAGGTGGAACCCGAAGGTCTGCACCTGCCACACGAGCTTCTGCAGGTCGCCGTACGCGGCGCGCGGGGCGCCGGCCTCGACGAGCGAGCGCTGCACGACCTCCAGGTCGGCGACGAGCTCCTCCGGCTCCCGGTACCCGAGGTCGGCGTCGCGGCGGCGGGTCGCGGCGACCCGACCGGCGATCGCGAGGACGGCGGCCCGGTGCGGCTCGTTGGGCGAGTCGGCGGCCGCGCGGGTGACGAGCTCGTCGGAGAGCTGCCGCATCCGCTGCCACAGCGACCTGAGCTCGGCCGACGCCGGCGTGCCCTCCTCGTCGAGCGTGAGCTTGCGCCCCGTCTCGACCGCCGCCTTCTCGAGCGCGCCGAGCGCGTGCTCGGCGGCGAGGGTCGCGGCCTGGCGGGTGACCTCGGCGGTGACGTTCGGGTTGCCGTCGCGGTCGCCGCCGATCCAGGAACCGAGGTGGACGAACGGGCGGGCGACGGGCGGGACGCTGCCGGCCTCGCCGTCGAGCAGCCAGTCGTCGAGGCGGCGGTACACCTCGGGGAAGGTGGAGAACATCGTGGCGTCGAAGACGCCCATCGCGGTCTTCACCTCGTCCAGCACGGACGGCTTGTGGGCGCGGATCGGCGACGTGCGCCACATGGTGTCGATCTCGGCGAGCAGGCGGCGCTCGTTCTCGGCGAGCGTGGTGCCGCCGGGGCGCATCGTGTCGCGGTCCGCGACCAGCGCGGA
Source organism: Isoptericola sp. NPDC056578 (assembly GCF_042793275.1). NCBI lineage: Bacteria > Bacillati > Actinomycetota > Actinomycetes > Micrococcales > Promicromonosporaceae > Isoptericola > Isoptericola sp. NPDC056578. The sequence goes on along the minus strand of NZ_JBHTVC010000019.1, from coordinate 46,647 downwards.
GATGCGGCGGACGGCGCCCGAGACGGCGCGGCGGCGGGCCTCGGTGGGGTGCGCGGTCAGCACGGGGCGGAACTCGATCTCGCCCAGGCGCCGCAGCGCCTCGTCGCGGCCGACCTCCTCCGCGAGCTGGGTGAACGCCTGCGGCAGGGAGTCCTCGATGACGACGCCCGATGCGGCGTCCGACTCCCGCGCCCGCAGCACGCGGACCCGGTGGTACTCCTCCGCGAGGTTCGCCAGGTGGAAGTAGCAGGTGAAGGCACGCGCCACCTGCTCGGCGCGCTCCGGCGTGAAGCCGGCCACGACCTCGGCCGCCTCCGCCAGCGTCGCGCCGCCGTCGTCCGCCCCGTAGGCGCGGATGGTCAGGCCGCGGAGACGCTCGACGTCGTCGAGCAGGCTCTGCCCGCCCGCCTCCTTCAGCACGGAACCGAGCAGCCCGCCCAGGAGGCGGATGTCGTCCCGCAGCGGGTCGGGCATCTCGTGGCGCGCCACCACGCGTTCGATCGAGCCGGTGGATCCCAGGTTCTCGCTCACGGGACTAGAGGGTAAGCCGTCTCGCCGACCGGGCGCCCGGCCGTCCGGCAGGTGACCCCCTGGAGTGTGGCTCAGCCCACCCACGACGGGTCGCCGAGGAGGTCCTGCAGCTCGTTCACCAGGCGCGCCGTGTGGAAGCCGTCGGCGGCCGCATGGTGGACCTGCACCGCGACGGGCAGCAGCAGCCGGCCGTCCCGCTCGACGTACCGGCCCAGGGTGACGATCGGTGCAAGGTGGTTCCAGGCGTCCCGGATGTTCAGGGTGAAGCCGGTGAACGACGCCCACGGCAGGCTGGACACGTCGAACGCGTTCGGCGGCGGGGCGCCCTGCGGGAAGAGCTCCGTCGAGTCCCCGTGCTCGGCCAGCACCGCAGCCGCCGCGTCGTGGAACGCGCCGAAGTCGGCGTCGTAGGGCGCCCAGACGCACGAGAACGTCTCCCGTTCCACGTGGAACACCGTGAACGCCGGGTGCACCGTCGGCCAGACCGCGGGCGCGCCGTCGTCCGTGAGGACCAGGCGGAACTCGTCGTGCCGGTTCACGACCGTCGCCAGCGCCCACACCTGAGCGAGGTACGTCCGGCGCGACGACGCGCGCAGCGCCGCCGCGAACGCCGTCACGTCCAGCTCCACCGTCATCGCGTACGTGCACGGCGACGCCCGGTAGTGCTCGAAGTGCTGTCGGCGCGGCCAGGTGTCCAGGTCGATCGGCGCGGGGGTCTCCATGCGCCCAGCGTCTCAGCGGGGCCGCCCTGCGGCGCAGGGCTTTTCGCGGGCGCCCGGCCTACAGCTCGACGACGACCTTGCCCTTGGCGCGCCCGCGCTCCAGGTAGGCGAACGCGCGGGCGATGTCGGCGAACGGGAAGGTCCGGTCGACGACGGGGCGCACGTGGCCGCCGTCGACCAGGTCGGCCAGGGTGGCGAGGTCCGCACCGCTCGGGTGCATGAAGAGATAGCGGTAGCGCACGCCCGCGTGCCGGGCCCGGCGGCGGATCGCGGTGCTGGCCGCCCACAGGAGGGCCGCCTTGAGGGGTCCGGCGTCCAGGTCGACGCGCGCCGTCGTCGCGTCCGGGAGGCCGGCGACCGAGACGACCGTGCGGCCCGGCCGCAGGATGGTGAAGGCGTCGGTGAGGTCCTGCCCGCCGGTGAGGTCGAGCACGCCGTCGTAGTCGTGCAGGACGTCGGCGAACCGCTCGGCGCGGTAGTCCACCACCCGTGCGGCGCCGAGCGAGCGCACGAGGGCCGCGCCGCGGGCGGACGCCGTCGTCGTCACCTCGGCGCCGAGCCATACCGCGAGCTGGATCGCGAGGGTGCCGACGCCGCCCGCCCCGCCGGTGACGAGCACCCGGTCGCCGGGCGCCACCTTCAGCTCGTCGCGCAGGGCCTGCAACGCGGTCAGCCCCGCGAGGGGCAGCGACGCGGCCTCGACGAACCCGAGCGACGCGGGCATCGCCGCCACCAGGCTCTCGTGCACGGCGGCGTACGGGGCGAAGGCACCGAGGCGCCGCTTGTCGACCCGGGCGTGCACCCGGTTCCCCACCGCGAACCGCGTCACCCCGGGGCCGACGGCCGCCACCTCACCGGCCAGCTCGCTGCCCGCCACCAGGGGCAGGCGGAGCCGGGTGATGACCCGCAGGCCGCCGTCGCGCGTCTTGAAGTCGATCGGGTTCAGACCCGCGGCGCGCACCCGGACCAGCACCTCGCCAGGCCCTGCGACCGGGCGCGGCACCTCGCGCAGCTCCATCACGCCCGGGTGGCCGTAGCGCCTCAGCACGTACCCCTGCATCCTTCGTCCCCCTCCGTCGGTGGCCCGGCCCTCGCCACCGGGCGACCGCCCCCGGCGTCCGGCGCGCGCCGCGGGCCGCGCCCCCATAGCGTGACACCGCGACCGGGCAGCGCCACCTGCGGCGGGGCCCGGCCGTCGTGACGCACCCCACGTCCCGCAGCTCCCCGCGGGACGTCGCCCGCACCCCCGAGGAGGTACGGCCATGGCCGTCCAGGTCAGCATCGACAACTTCGCCCGCGCGGAGACGGACACGATGATCGCGAGGATGCTGCCGATGGTGGGCGGCCTCGGCACCTTCCACCACGACCGCGCCCTGGCCCCGCTCGACGAGCAGCCGGTGATCCGGCAGAACCGGGACACGCTGTACTCGGTGGCGGTCGTCGACCTGGGCGCGGGAGACGCGACGCTGACGGTGCCCGAGGTCGGCGACCGGTACCTGTCGGTGATGGTGATCAACCAGGACCACTACATCAACCGGGTCGTCCGCGAGGCCGGCTCGTCCGTCCTCTCCCGTGACGAGTTCGGCACGGACTACGTGGTCGTGGCGGCGCGGACGCTCTTCGACCCGACGAGCCCCGCCGACGTCGAGGAGGTGCACCGCCTCCAGGACGGCCTCGCCCTCGCCACCGCCGAGCAGCGCGAGTTCGTGCGCCCCGAGTACGACCCGGCCAGCCACCAGGAGGTGCGCGGGGCCCTGCTCACCCTCGGCCGCACGATGGGCGGCCTCGAGCACTGCTTCGGCCGGGCGGAGGACGTCGACCCGGTGCGGCACCTCGTCGGCACGGCGCTCGGGTGGGGCGGCCTGCCCGACGCCGAGGCGTCGTACCTGAACGTCGAGCCGCGGCTCCCGGTGGGCCGGTACACGATCACGTTCGACGACGTCCCCGCCGACGCGTTCTGGTCCCTCAGCGTCTACAACGCCGACGGCTACTTCGAGCCCGGCCCGAGCGGCCTGACCAACGTGAACTCCGTCTTCGCGACGCCGGACCCGGACGGCCGTGTCACGATCCACCTCGGCGACTGGCCCGACGACACGCCCCACCGCATCCCGCTGCCCGAGGGGTGGAACTTCACCGTCCGCCTGTACCGACCGCGGCTCGACGAGCTCGCCACCTGGACGGTCCCGCCCGTCGTGCCCGCCTGACTCCCGCCGAGGCCCGCGGTCCGGGTCGGCCGCTCAGCCGACCCGGACCCGGCCGTAGCCGACGGCGACGGCGGCGCCGGCGAGCGCGAACCCCGCCCACGCCCAGCCGCCGTGGGAGAGCGGCCCGGCGAGCAGCGCGCCCACGACGGACGACCCGACGACGCCGCCCACGGCGAGCGCCAGGCCGTTGACGCCGAACCGGGTGGCGACGGACGCGGCGGGCGCGCCCGCGGCGACGACCGCGCTCATCGCGGGCTGGAACACCATCTGCCCGAGCGTGAACACGACCATCCCCGCGACGAGCGACGCGACGCCCGGGCCGCCGCCGAGCACGGCGATGCCCGTCCCCATCGTCGCGACCCCGAGCGCGAGCACCAGGGGCAGCCGCAGCCGCGCCTGCAGCCATCGCGTGACAGGCACGGTGAGGACCAGGACGAGGACGGCCGCCGCCGCGTAGACCGCGCCGACCCCGACGCTGCTGCCGAGCACGGCGTCCAGCCGCAGCGGCACGACGAGCTGGAGCTGCGTGAAGACCGCCCACGCGGCGGCGTTGAGCAGGCACAGCGCGACGAGCGCGCGCCGCGCCTCGCGGCGCATCCCGCCGGTGGCCGGCGCGGGGGCGGCGTCGGCGGGCACCCCGGGCTCGCCGGTACCGGCAGGGGCGGCGTCGGGCTCGGCGGCCCGCCCGAGCCCGAACCAGGTGAGCGGCGCGGCGGCGAGGAAGAGCCCCGCCGCGACCCAGCACACGACGTCGAACCCGGTGGCCACGAGCAGCCCGCCGAGCAGCGGCCCGACGACGAACCCCGCGTTGCTCAACGCCTCGCGCCGGGCGAAGACGTCGGGCCGGGCGCCGCCGAGCCGCGCGTACGCGGCGTACGACGCGGGATGGAAGAGGGCGCCCCCGAGGCCGACGGCGACCCCCGCGGCGCCCACCGCGAGCGGCGTCGTCGCGAGGGCCAGCGCGCCGAAGCCGGCGGCCCGCACGAGCACGCCCGCCACGATGGTGCGGCGCACGCCCCACCGGTCCGCGAGGATCCCGGCCGGGAGCTGGAGCCCCTGCTGCGCACCGGCGCGGATCCCGGCGAGCAGCCCGACGAGGGCCAGGCCGAAACCCAGCCCGTCGGCCAGGTGCACGGCGAGCAGCGGCACGAGCACGTAGAAGCCCGTCGCCATGACGAACGTGTTGCCGTACAGGGCGAGCATCGCGCCCCGGGGAGGTGTCACCGCGGGCCGAGCACCCCCGCGAGCGCCGCGAGCTTGCGCGGCATGTCGTACGCCGCCCCGCCCTCGTGCCCGTTGTACGGGAAGACCTCGATCTCCGCCGGGCCGCCGTAGCGGTGGTAGGCCGCGAACACGGTGGACGGCGGGCAGATCTTGTCCATGAGCGCGACGGAGAACCAGCCGGGGCAGCGGGCGCGCGCGGCGAAGTTGGTGGCGTCGAAGTACGAGAGCGTGCGCATCACGTCCTCGACCTCGAACCGGTGCCCCTTGAGGTAGCGGGCGATCTCGGAGTACGGGCCCTCGTCGGTGATCTGCGACGCCCGCCGGTAGTGGCTGAGGAAGGGGACGTCGGCGATCACCCCGGCGAGGTCGTCGCGCAGGCCGGCGACGGCGAGCGCGAGCCCGCCCCCCTGGCTGCCGCCGAGCACCGCGACCCGGGTGGGGTCGAGTTCGGGCAGCGCCTTGACGGCGTCGACGGCGCGCACGGCGTCGGTGATGAGGCGCCGGTAGAAGTGCTTGGCCGGGTCCTCGATGCCGCGGGTGAGGAAGCCGGGCGACGACGACCCGTGCCCCTCGGGCGCGACGTCCGCGGTGTCGGCGGTCGTCTTGCCGCCGCCCCCCTGGCCCCGGTTGTCCATGACCAGGTGCGCGTACCCGGCCGCGGACCACGTGAGCCACTCCCACGGGACGCCGCGCCCGCCGTTGTACCCGATGTACTGCACGACGGCGGGCAGCGGCCCGGAGCGCTCGCGCGGGAGCAGCAGCCACGCCTTGACCGGCTGGCCCGCCCAGCCGGAGAACGTCACGTCGCGCACCTCGACGGTGGCGAGCCCGGCGTCGAACGGCACCTGCTCCGGCGCGGTGGCGGCGGCCGCCGCGGTATCGAGCGTCTGCTTCCAGAACGCGTCGAAGTCCGCGGGCTCCTCGGGCTCCGGGCGGTAGGCACGCAGGTCGTCGAGGGGCTTGTCGAAGAAGGCCATGCGGGTGCTCCTGGGTCGTGGTGGTGCGGGTCGTGGTGGTGCGGGTCGGGCGGTTCCGCCGTCAGGGGGCGGCGGGGCCGACGTCGGACCGCTCGAGGGGCGTCCGGGTCACGGGCGCGTCGGACACCTCGTCGGCGCCGACGTCGGGCCGCCGGTCGCGGGGCTGCCCGTCCATGTCGTCGACGAGGAACGGGTACGAGCCGACCGCGGCGTTCGTGGCCGGGCCGGGGCGCAGCCGCCACAGCCCGTCGGCGCGGACGAGCCGAGGGTCGGCGACGCGGACCTCGCGCGGCCCGACGTCGAGCCCGACGGTCGCGGCACCGGTCGGGTACGCGAGGTTCCCGGAGTACGTGATCCCCGCGGGCTGCTTGTGCTCCACGAAGAGCGGGCCGGCCGAACCGACGACGAGGTTGTCGGCCACGAGGGAGTCCACCGGCGGGTAGAGGTAGTTGGCGCCGACCTCGATGGTCGCGGCGTTGTCCACGAAGGTGTTGTGGACGACGGTCGCGCGGCGCACCCGCCAGTGCGCCGACGTCGAGCCGGAGCCGTCCACGTCGCCGCCGTCGACCTGGAGGGCGGCCGTGTACCCGGACCCGCGGAGGCCCTCGAAGTAGTTGCCGAACACGAGCTGGTCGTCGCCGTACAGCCGCACACCGCCGGTGCCGGGCTTGCCCTCGCCGAGGAAGACGTTGCCCTGGATGACGTTGCGGTCGCCGCGCCGGGCGACGAACGCGCCCGCCGACCGGCGCACCGTGTTGAACCGCACGGTGTTGTCGTCGCTCTTGATCGAGACGATCTCCGGGTCGGAGTCGGTGTTCTCGAACAGGTTGTGCTCGACGACGGCGAACGAGCTGGAGTCCGACAGCGCGGAGACGCCGAGCCGGATCGCCTCGCCGCCGTTGACCGGCTGCGCGGGGCTGTCCCCGAACCAGTTGTGGTCGATGCGGTCGTGCTGGGAGATCTGCGTGGCCCCGCCGTACACGGTGACGTAGTTGCCCATCAGCGTCTTGTCGTGGAAGGAGTTGTGGTCGATGCGGTGGTAGCCGCTGCCCTCCCCCGAGATCTGCAGCCAGTGCCGCGACGACGTCGGGTCGGCCGGCGGCTCGAACGTCAGCGCGACGTCGTTGCGCGTGAACCGCACGTGGGTGGACGCCGTGATCTTCAGCGTGGTGGCGTTCCGGAAGGTCAGCCCGCGCACCACGACGTGGCTCGACCGCGCGACCTCCAGCTGGCCGCCCGTGACGACCGCGCCGCCGAGGGTGGCGGCCTCGACGACGACCGGCGCGTCGGCGGTGCCCGCCTTGTCGGCCAGCTTGACCATCGTGTACTCGCCGTCGGCCAGCACGATGCGGTCGCCGGGCAGGGCCGCCTTGAACGCGGCCGCCAGCTCGGCGCTGGTGCCCACGCGGACGGTGCGCAGCGGCGCGGGGTCGGCGTCGTCCGCGGCTGCGGGCGAGGAGCCCGCGCCGACGGCGGGGGCCGGGGTCTCGGCGAGCGCGGGCGCCGCGCAGCCGAGGGAGAGCCCGAGCGCGAGGGCGAGAGGCAGCGCGAGGTGCTTCTTCATGGTTCCTCCAGGAGTCTCGGGACGGTCAGACGAACGAGGCGGTGACGGTGGCGCCGGCCAGGCCGGCGGTGGCGGCGACGAGGCGCCAGCCCGCGCCGCGCCGGGTGACGGTCACGCCGGGGTCGGCGGACACGCACCGCAGCCCGCCGCGGTTGAGGTCGACGACGACCTGGTCGCGGGTCTGGGTGGGGTCGCTCAGCGCGACGGTCGTGGGCCGGGTCCACTCGGTGCCGCCCGTCTCGTGCACGACGACGGAGGCGGGGCCGTCGGCGTGCAGCGACCCGCCCTCCCCCGGCACTCCCGCGCCGACCGGCACCGACGCGGGCGCCCAGAAGTTGGCCGCGATCGTGCCGCCGAGGGCGACCGCGTGCACGTCGGCGTCCTGCCCGATGATCCGCAGCCCTGGGGCGGTGCCGCAGGCCTCCGCGAACGCGCGGGTGCCGTCGGCGTCGGCCGCGGGGAGCATGACGTAGGCGTACGAGGCGTCCGCGGGCGCGGCGCCGTGGTCGAGCCACGCCGTGACGTACGGGCGGGTCACCGGGGTGTCCGTGCCGTACTTGATGTTGATCTCGCGCCAGGTGTGCGTGCGGTCCTCGCGCAGGGCGTGCAGCCGGGCGCCGCCGGGGAACACGTAGCCCGCCGTGCCGGACAGGTGGCACCAGCGCACGTCGTCGAGCGCCACCGACCACCCGTTCCCGATCGGCTGGGCCGCGCCGTCGATCACCAGCGCGGCCCCGTCGCGGACCTTGCGGTTCTCGACGACCGTCTCGACGCCGCCCGCCGCGGGCGCCGTGATGCCGGAGCCGACGCAGACCACGACGTCGTCGATGAGGAACCAGCTCTTGAGGGCCCGCAGGTCGGAGCCGCGGGCGCGCAGGTCCTGCCCGTACGCGCCGACCGTGGCGCCCGGCACGGCGGCCCCGCCCACCCAGGTGGCCTCGTTCGTCTCCCGGAAGTTCGCGCTGTTCGCGAGGCGCGCCGTGTCGACGGTGGTGCCGGGCAGGCGGTAGGGGTCGACGGTGGGCCAGTAGTCCTCGCTGTAGTGGCCGAGGTCGTCGGTGTACAGCAGCACCATGCCGTCGGACAGGTGCCAGCCGTGCAGGTTCTCGTTCTGGATGGACTCGTAGTTGTACACGCGGGCCGAGTACGCGCTGACGCTCAGCGCGAAGCCCGGCCGGTGGTGCACCGCCTTGTCCATCGCGGGGTACTGCCGGTGCGCCACCAGCGCGCCGCGCGGCGTCGGCGACGCCGCGAGCAGCGCGTTCGCGGCGACGACGGACGCGGGCGTCGTGGCGGCGAGGAAGTCGCGGTAGGTGTCCTCGGCGATCCACTGCGCCACCAGCGACGTGAGGGTCGCGGCCTGCGCCTCGGGCGCGGAGGGGATGAGCCGCAGCGTGCCCTCGACGACGGTCTGCGTGGCCGCGTGCCCCTGCTTGCTGGGCCGCGCGATCTCGCGCCCGCACACCGACGCGACCATGTCGCCGCGCACCATCAGCGGGTCGAAGGCGTCGGTGACCCACGCGTAGACGTTGTCCAGCGCCGGGTCGGTGACCTGCCAGGGCGAGTCACCGAGCAGGTGCAGCAGCGACGACAGCGTGCCCAGCAGCTCCTTGCCGTAGCCGCCGTTGTACGGATGCTTCCAGTGCTGGAGGAACGAGCCGTCGCGGAAGAAGCCCTCCCCCGTGCCCTCGCCCTCGGCGGTGCCGCCGTCGACGAACGCCAGCACGCTGTTGGCGCCGCCGCCCTCGACGTCGCTGAGCGCGTCGCGCACGCGGCCCAGCGCGGCCTGGTCGCCGTCGAGGCTCGCCCGGACGGCGACGACGGTCGCGATCCACACCCGGTTGGCGCCCGTGGCGATCTGCCGGTCCGCGCGCCACAGGTTCGGGTCGGGCGTGTAGTGGTCGATGGCGGCGGTGCTGCGGGCCAGCGCGTCGCCCAGGTGGCCGCGCAGCACGACCAGCGCGTCGGCGAGCGCCGACGCCGAGCCGATCTCCCAGTCCCAGTCGTTGTCGAAGCGCGGGATGCCGGGCCCGTAGACGTGGTCGTGCATCCAGGAGATGCCGTCGGCGACGGCGTCCGCCACGGCGGCGTCGCCCGCGACCGACGTCCCCGGCGTCGCCCACGCGACCGCGATCGATCGCAGCCGCTTGAACGTCGTGGTGACGGTGTTGGACCTCGTCCAGTCCGCCAGGTCGGGCCACAGGGACGCGCGGCCGGCGGAGCGGTCGAGCGTCGCGAGGACGGTCGTGGCCGCCCGGTCGACGCGGCGTACGGCGGCCTTGACGTGCGCGTCCGCCAGGTCGAGGCCCGGGCCGCCGGTCTGCAGCGCCGCCCAGCGCTCGACGAGCTCCGTGGCGGTCGAGGCGGGCACGGCGCGGGCGGGCAGGGGCAGCGCGGGGGCCAGCGCGGCGGCCCCGGCGAGGGCGCCGAAGCCGCGCAGCACCGACCGGCGGCTGGGTGCGGGCGCCCGGTGGGCAGGCGTGGTCACGGTGTCGTTCTCCATCACGGTCCCTCTCGTCGTCGAGCAGGTGGGTGGAACGGCGGTGCGGGTGGGTGGTGTGCGGGGAGGGTCGGGCATCAGGTCGGGCGTCAGGTCGGGCGTCAGCCCAGGAGGGCGCGGCGGGTGACGGCGGCGGCCATCGCCGCGGCACCCGCGGAGGTGGGGTGCAGCCCGTCGCCGCTGTCGAAGGCGGGCGCGAGGCGCGCCGCGTCGGCCGGGTCGGCGAGCACGGAGGCCAGGTCGGCGACAGCGTCGAAGGCGTCTCCGCCGCGGCCCGCCTCGGCGAGGAGGGCCGCGTTGACGACCCGGCGCTCGTCCTCGAGCGCCGGGGTCCAGCGCTGCCAGCCGCCGAACGGCGTGATGGTCGTGCCGACCACGCGCAGCCCCCGGTCGCGGGCGCGCAGCACGAGCTGGCGGTACCCGGCGAGCAGCACCGCGGGGTCGGTCTGGCTGGGCGGCTGCTGCAGGTCGTTGACGCCGAGCACCACGAGCAGCGTGTCGACCCCGGGCAGGGCCAGGGCGTCGCGGTCCAGGCGGGCCTGCCCGCTCGGGCCGAACCGCTCGTCGTCGAGCAGCACGCGGTTGCCGCTGATGCCGAGGTTCGCGACGCCCACCGGGCCGCCGCGCTCCGCGAGACGCCGGGCGAGGTGGTCGGTGAAGCGCTCGTCGGCGTCGTCGGGCGTGCCCACGCCCTCGGTGATCGAGTCGCCCAGCACGGCGACGCCGGGCACGCCGGGCCGCTCGACGTCCACGCCGACCAGCAGCACGGCCGACCGCGTCGTCTCCGCGCCGTCGTAGCCCGGGCCCGGGTCGCCGGTGAGGTCGCCCCGGCCGACGTACCCCGTCGCGTGCGTGTTGCGGTGAAAGCTGAGCGGGCCGGTGGGGCCGGGCAGGTGCACGCTGACGACCAGGTCGCCGCCGTCCGGGACGGCGATCCGCACCGCGTCGCTGACGAGCGTCGCGCCCGCGGCGAGCAGCGCGCCGGGCTCTCCGCCGAAGGTGAGCGTGGTGACGGTGGCCGGGTCGACGGCGGCGCCCGGGCCCGTGAGGCCCACCGCACGACGCGCGACGGTCACCGCCCCGACCCGCACCGGCGCCGTGGAGAAGGTGCCGGCGAGGCGCACGCGCAGCGCACCCGTCCGGCGGGTGCCGGCGCTGAGCCGCAGCACGTGCCGCACGGTGCGGTCGGTGACGCCGCCCAGCACGAGCGGGTCGGTCGCCGTGGGGCGGGTGTGCGCGGTGGTCCACGACGGCACCCACGTCGTCGTGCGCGACCGGGCCGCGGCGGTGTCCGCGAGCGCGGCGACGCCGTCGAGCGCCGTGGCGCGCGGCGCGAGGAGCAGCGCGCCGGTGGTGGCGAGCGCGCCGGCGAGCAGCGAGCGCCGGGCGACGGCGCCGGGGCGAGGAACGGCCTGGGCGGTGGTGCCGGTCATGCGTCGTCCTCCGTCTGGTCGAGGATCACGAGCCCCACCAGGACGGGGACGCTCGCGCACAGCAGCAGGGGGCCCGCGGGGACCACGAGCGAGAACACGGGCGTCGCGACGGCGGCGCCCAGCAGGGCGGTGCCGCGCGGCACCGAGGCGAACGCGAACCACAGCGCGCCGGGCACCCAGGTGCGGACGCTGCCCTCCGGGCGGGCCGCCGCGACCACCGCGAGCGCCAGGTGGTACGGCACGGACGCCACGAGCAGGCCGAGCGCCAGCATCACGAGGACGACGGCGGCCGGGCCGGAGCGCCCGACGAGGAACACGACGTCGACCACCAGCAGCGCGAGCGCCGCCGTCGACGCCACCGCGTGCCCGAGCAGCGGCCGCCAGTAGACGCCGAACGCCCGGAAGACGCCCGTGAACGACCGGCCGTCGCCCTCGGTGCGCCAGGCGCGGAGGGTGTGTCCGACGGCGGCGAGCGCCGGGAGCCACGTGACGACCCCGAGGCAGAGGATCGCGAACGCCGCGCCTGCCGCCACCGGGTGCGCCAGCCACTCCAGCCAGCCCAGGAACGTCTGCGACCACCGGCGCGAGCGGTCCTGCCGCGCGGGCGCCGGAGCGGCCGTCACCGCTGCCCCGCGAGCGGGAGGACGGCGGTGACCTCGGCGTCGCCGTCGAGCCCGGTGCGGTCGAGGAGCACCCGGCCGTCGAGCTCGACGCGCCGTGCCCCGACCACGGCGACCCGGTCGCCCGCGACCAGCACCGCGCGCGCCAGCGCCGTCACGCCGTCGGCCTCGATCGCGCCGTCCGGCCCGGCGAGGTGCACCCGCTCGCCCCCGCCCAGCTCCACCCCGACCTCCGCGGCGAGCGGGGGGAGGAGGCGGGCGGTGGACGGCGTCGGGCGGAAGGCGTCGAACGGCTCGATCGTCGTGACGGCGAGCAGGTCGCGCGACGCGGGCGGCGTGACGCGCAGCGTGTGCAGCCGCCGCGTCACGACCAGCGACGGTGTGCTCGACGTCGGGTTGGCCGCCACGTCGGTGACGACCTGCTCGGCGTGCGCGCCGCCCGCGGCGTGGGTGGTGAGCCACGCGCCGGCGCGGCCGTTCCGCAGCACCCGCCGCACGGCCCCCTCACGAGCGAGGCCGCCGTCCTCCCCGTCGCCGATGCCGTCGTGCGGCACGCCGAGGTCGACGGGCTCGCTCGGGTGGTCGGCGTGCAGCAGCACGGTCCACCCGCGCTCCTCGGCGGCGTGCCCGCGGTCGACGACGACGGTGCGCCCGGACGGCATGACGACCAGCGTGCGCTCCAGCGACTCGACGCCCAGCTCGGCCGGGTACATCCGCCCGGTGCGGGCGCGGCCGTGCAGGAAGCCGCCCTCGGCGAGCACGTCCACCATGTCGGCGGTGCGGTCCGGCGGGGCGTCGGCGTAGACGTGGTACCGCCCCTCGCCCGCGAAGCCGTGCCCGTCGACGAGCACGAGGTTGTGGTGCCCGGCGCGCTTCTGGTTGGAGTAGCCCTCGTCGACCAGCAGCCACGCGCCGCGCGACGCGAGCACGAACGACCCGGCGTCGGGGTGGTGGTGCCCGGCGCTGAGGGTGTCCCAGCCGCGCTCGGCGTCGATCCGGCGCGACGTGTCCCAGGCGGTGTGCCCGCCGCCGGGCGACGACTTGAACGACACGAGCGTGGCGTCGTCGTCCCACGACGTGCGGTGCACCAGCAGCCCGAGGTCCTCGAACGCCGCCTGCGCGGGGACGGACGTGGCAGGGTCGACCGGCGCCACGGAGGCGTCGTACCAGAGCAGCTCGGCCCAGGCCTCGGGCAGCACGCCGGGCCTCACGCCGCTCTCGTACGCCTCGCGCCAGAAGAACCGGTCCGCCACCGTGTCGGCCAGCCACTGCGCCTCGCCGATCCCGTACCGCGCGGCCAGGATCCGGTACAGGGCCACGCTGTGCCCGCTGCGCCGGTCGTGGCAGTCGCCGTGGTCGACGATCTCCTCGTAGCCGGGCGCGGCCTGGTGCAGCCGGTAGAAGAAGGTGCGCGCCAGGAACCGGCACCGGTCCCACCAGTCCACGCCCTCGGCGTCCTGGAGCAGGTCGAGGTAGGTCGCGAGCCACGGCACGCCGTAGCGCCAGTAGACGACGCCCTCCATGTCGGAGCCGTCCGCCGGCAGCACGTCGACGACGGTCGACATCGCCGCCTTGGCGCGCTCCGTCCAGGCCCGGACGCCGAGCGCGTAGCCGACGGTCGCGAGCCCGGTGTGGCAGATCCAGTGGTGGTTCTGCCAGAACGAGCTGGACCACCAGCCGCCCTCGCTCGCGACGGCGAAGTCGAACAGCCGCTGCCCCTGGAGCTCGAGCTTGGCGCGCAGCGCCTCGCGCCGCAGCGGCTCGAGGTCGTCACCCAGCCAGGAGTAGGCCAGCGACAGCCCGTGCAGGATCCACCCCGCGTCGAGGTCGTGGTCGGGCAGGTGCGCGCGGCCCCAGTGGTCGAAGGACACGGCCGCCGAGATCCAGCGCCACGCCTCCTCGAGGTAGTGCCGCTGGCCCGTGAGCCGGTACGCGAGCGCGAGGTTCGCGGCCGCCGGCCCCAGGTACGTGATGCTCGCCAGCGGGTGCTCCGTCGGGGGCGCCGTGCGGCGGTACAGGTCGCACTGCTCCGCCAGCCGGCGCCACTGCGGCGCGAGGTCGCCGTCCAGCCGGGACCGCAGGTCGGCCAGCCGGGCCTCGTCGAGCAGCAGCATCCGGGCGGGGGCGATCGTCTCAGTCATCCGTCGTCTCCGTCGGCAGCGGGTGGACGTCGACGGCGCCGTCGGCGCGGTGCACGCGCACCTCGGTCGCGTCGAGCTCGACGCCCGTCACCTCGGCGCCCCGAGCGTCGTCCTCCGCCTGGTACACCGAGACCCACGTCGCCGACCTCGCGGCCTCGGCGGCCCAGTCGACGTGCGACCGCTCGCGCTGCGGGTCGTCCGCCGGGCCGGGTCCGGGGGCGACGACGGCGCGCACGGGCACCGTCCCGCCCGGTCCGCCCGCGCGGGCGACGTGCACGCCGTCGAGCGCCTCGGCGCCGCGCCAGGCGGTGCGCACCACGTCGCCGTCGACGCGCACGCCGAGCGGCACGTCTGGCCGCAGCCCGAGCGTGAGCCGCCGGGGGCGGTCGGCGCGGGCGTGCGCGACGTCGAGCAGGTAGCCGTCGCCGAGGACGACGTGCCGCACGGCGCGGGCGCCGTCGTACCAGGCCGTGGCGTCGCCGCGGACCTCCACGGTCAGCGACCGCTCGGCGCGGGCCAGCAGGCGGCCGGTCGCCTCCGCGGGGTCGGCGTCGTCGACCCGGACCACCGGGTGCGCGGCCGCCGACGCGTAGTGCGCCCGCCAGGCCGGGTGCCCGTACGGCACCTGGCCCGGGTCGGGATGCCACGGCGCGGTGCGCCCGAACAGGGCGAGCGCGAGCTTGTCGTGGTGGCCGTGCCCCGCGCCGTGCGGGCCGTGGTCGAGCACGGCGTGGATCCCCGCCCCGCGCAGGACGGCGATCCCCACCTCCTCGTCCACGGTCACGGCCGGGCGCGGCGCGCGCGCCACGGCCAGCGGCGGCCCGGCGAACCACGTCGTCCGGCGCAGCTCGTCCTCGAGGCCGTCCGTGGGCTCGTCGTCGCCGTCCCCGGCGGCGGCCTCCGTGCGGGCGTGCGCGGCGACGGCGGCCAGCCCGGCGTCGGCGACGAAGCCGTCCGCCAGCGCGGCCAGCTCCGTCCACTCCAGCGCGAGGGCGGGTCGGGAGTACGGGCCGTCGTGCACGGACGGCAGCACGCCACCGTCGGTCGCGAGGCCGGCGAGCACGTCGACCATCGCGACCAGCCGGTCGCGGGCCTCGGCGGGCAGCGCCGCCGGGTCGGTGCCGCGCAGGGACAGCAGGTAGGCCCGCACCACGAAGCCGTGGTAGTACGTGCTGGCCTCCCACTCCCAGCCGCCGCGGGTGCTGGCCGCGAGCGCGTGGGCGAGCTGCCCGTGCTCCCCGGCGAGCCACTCGTCGTCGGCGACGGCGGGCGCCTCCCGGTCCCCGCGCACCAGCGCGGCGGCCCGGCTGCACACCCGGCCGGCGGCGTTGAGCCAGGCCGTGTAGTTGGAGGTGAACCTCCCGTCGGCCACCAGGCGGCCGCGGGCGGCGCGGGCCGCCTCGGCCGTCGCGTCGAGCATCCCCAGCACGGGGGCCAGGTCGCCCGCCCGGTCCGGGTCCGCCTCCGCGAGCGACCACACCGCGTGCCCGACCGACACGGCCCAGATGGCGTCGGTGAGCGCCTGGTGGAACAGCCGCCCCCGCAGCATCCAGTCCTGCGCGCGCTCGTGCTCGCCCCCGCCCGCCACCTCGGCGTAGACGTCGGCGTAGGCCACGAGCAGCGCCACCGCCTGCGCCCGCGTCCCCTCGTCCCCCGTGCGGGCCGCCCGGTGCGCGAGCACCCGGGCCCGCCGTGCCCACGCCTGGTGGCTGAGCACCAGCCAGGCGCCGCGCACCAGCTCCGTGTCGACGACGCAGCCGTGCGGGCAGCGCACACCGCCCGCGGGCGGCACCGGCCCGGGGATCCCCGCGTGGGAGAGCTCCGCGCCGTGCGCCGGGCAGACGAGGTCGTGCCACCAGCCGCCGCGCTCGCGGGGGAGGCCGGCCGCGACGTCGACGTCGTCCGAGGCGGGGTCCGAGGTGACGGGGGCGAGGGAGGTCATCGCGGCCAGGTCCCCCCGTCGATGTCGAGGGTGGTGCCGGTGATGTACGACGCCTCGCGCGAGGCCAGGTACTGCACCGCCGCCGCGACGTCCTCCACGGTGCCGGCACGCCCGATCGGCGTGCCCGCGACCATCTTCTGCTGCGCCTCGTCGGTGCTGAACCTGCCGTGGAACGCCGTGTCGGCGATGTACCCCGGGGCCACGGCGTTGACGGTGACGCCCTGCGGCCCGAGCTCCTTGGCGAGGCCCTTGACGAAGCCGCGCACGGCCGCCTTCGCCGCCGCGTAGACGACCGACCCCGGCCCGCCGCCGTTGTGCGCGGCGAGCGACGACATCGCCACGATGCGCGGCCGCTCCGACTCCAGCAGGTGCGGGATCGCGGCCCGCGTCGTGCGGAAGGTCGCGCCGAGGTTGACGTCGACCACGGACTCGTAGTGGTCGTCGCTCATCTCGGCCACGGGCACGCGGCCCACGAGGTGCCCAGCGTTGCAGACCACGACGTCGAGCCCGCCGAGGAAGGCGACGGCGTCGGCGACGAGCCGGTCCACGTCCTGCGTGGAGGTGACGTCGGCCTGCAGGGCGACCGCCTTGCGTCCCAGCGCCTCGATGTCCGCCACGGTCCGCGCGGCCGCGTCGGCCGAGCTGCCGTAGTGCACCACGACGTCCGCCCCCGCGGCGGCCAGCCCGAGCGCGACCCCGCGCCCGATCCCGTGCCCCGCGCCCGTGACGAGCACCTTCGCGTCCGTCATGTCCATCGCCATTCGCTTGCCTCTCTGTCCCACGGGCGACCGCTCGCCGCCCGTCACTTGATGCCCGCGTTCGCGAAGCCGCGGACGAAGTACTTCTGCCCCAGCAGGAAGAGCGCCACCATCGGCAGCGTGGCCAGCGTGGTGCCGGCCATGAGGAACGCCCACTGGGTGTCGTTCTCGGTGCGGAACACCGACAGGCCCACCTGGATCACGCGCATCGAGTCGGTGCGCGTCACGAGCAGCGGCCACAGGAAGTTGTTCCAGGAGCTCTCGAACGTCAGCAGCGCCACGGTGATGAACGCCGGCTTGACCAGCGGCGTCATGATCCGCGCCCAGATGCCGAGCTCGCTCACGCCGTCGAGGCGGGCGGCCTCCTCCAGCTCCACCGGCAGGTCCAGGTAGAACTGCCGGAACAGGAAGACGGCGAACGGCGTCACGGCGCCCGGGACGATGAGCGCCCACCAGGTGTCGAGCCAGCCGGTGCCGCCCTGCCCGAGGATGTCGTTGCCCCCGAACAGCGGCATGAACCGCACGATGAGGAACTCGGGGATGATCTTCGTGTAGGTGGGGATCATCAGCGCCGCGACGAACCCGAGGAACACCAGCTCCGAGCCGCGGAAGCGCAGCCGGGCCAGCGCGTAGCCCGCCATCGACGCGACCAGCAGGTTGATGGTCGTGTGGCTCACGGCGATGATCAGGCTGTTGCGCGCGTAGGTGAGGAACGGCGCCGCGGCCAGCGCGTCCGCGTAGTTGCCCCACGCCCACTCGGTGGGCAGGAACGTGGGCGGGCTCGCCGCGATGTCCGCCGGCGTCTTGAGGGACGTCAGCACCATCCACACGAACGGCACCACCATGACGACGGCGATGACGCCCAGCGCCACGTAGAGGGCGGCCCGCGAGAGCCGGCGGCGCGACGCCGGGGAGCGCCCGACGACGTCGAGCGTCGTGCGCGGCGAGGTCGCCGCGAGATCAATGCCGGCCACTGTCGCCTCCGTTGAGCCGTCGGTTCGCGAGGGTCAGGAGCAGCAGGAAGACGAACAGGATGATCGACTGGGCGCACGCGTAGCCGACGCGGAACTCCCGGAACGCCGACTTGTAGATCTCGTACGTCATCATCGTGGTCGTGTTCGCCGGCCCGCCGTCCGTGAGGATGTAGATGAGGTCGAACGCCTGGAAGGCGGAGATGACCGAGGTGACGAAGACGAAGAACGTGGCGGGCTTGAGCAGCGGCAGCGTGATGCTGAAGAACTGCCGGGTCTTCGACGCCCCGTCCACCGACGCCGCCTCGTAGACGTCCTTCGGCAGGGACTGCAGCGCCGCCAGGTAGATGAGCATCTTCAGGCCGATGCCCTGCCAGATGCCGACGACGATCACGGACGGCATCGCCCACGTGGTCGACGACAGCCAGTTCTGCGCCGGGATCCCGAAGAAGCCGAGCACGGCGTTGAGCAGCCCGTTGCGCGGGTCGTAGATCCACAGCCACACCAGCGCGACGGCGATGGTCGCCGTCACCTGCGGGATGAACACCGCGGTGCGGAACAGCGCCCGGGCGCGCAGCTGCGTGTCGAGCATCAGCGCGATGAGGAGCGCGATGCCCATCGCCACCGGGACGGTGAAGAACGCGTAGACCAGCGTGTTGACCATGCCCCGGCGGAACACCGGGTCGGTCAGCGCGTCCACGTAGTTCTGGATCCCGTTGAAGCGCGGCTGCGTGAGCACGTCGTAGTTGGTGAACGACAGCACGAACGCCGCGATCACCGGGATGCCGATCCAGACCAGCGCGTGCAGGAACGCCGGCGCGACCATGAGCATGCCGGCGCGGCGGCGGGCCGCCCCCGCCCGCCGGCGCCGGGGCGCGGGCGAGCGGGGCGGGACGACGGGTGGTGCGCTCACGTCGCGCGGCGCGGAGACGACGGCCACGACGACCCCCTCTTCATCGATCGGTGTGTCGGGTCATGCCAGGTCATGGGACGGACCGGGTCACAGCCGGGCGATCGCGTCGTTCGCGATGCCGGTGAGCTGGTCGATGGCCGCCTGGGCGGACTGCTGCCCGACGATCGCCGTCTCGAGGGTGGGCTTGATCTTCTCCCGGATCTCCATCCAGGCCGGGGTGCCGCCCTCGGACCGCGCCTTGTCGAGGTTGTTGATGGCGAACTCGACCATCGGGTTGCCCTTGACGTAGTCGCTGTCCTTGAGGTCCGAGATCGCGGGGACCGAGCCGCGCTGCTCGCTCGCGACCAGGACGGCGTCGGGCGAGCCCATGTACTCGACGAAGGCGCGCGCGGCAGCGGGGTACTTCGAGGTGGCCGACTGCGACACCATCGTGCCGCCCTGCAGCATCGCGGGGTTCGTGTTGCCCAGCACGAACGTGCCGATCTTGTCGACCAGCTCGGGCGACTGCTGCTGGAGCTGCACGTACAGCGAGTTGTTCGTCATCATGATCGCCGAGGTGCCCTGCTGGAGGGTGGTCGGCTGGCCCGCCTCGGTGGTGAGGGCGAAGTCGGCCGAGCCGTCCGCCATCATGTCGAGGAAGAGCTGCAGCGACGCGACGCCCTCGGGGCTGTCGAAGAGCACCTCGCGGCCGTCCGGGGAGAAGAGCTCGCCCGAGTTGCCGAACAGGAACGTCTCCCAGCACTGGCGCAGGTCGATGGAGAACGGGTCGAAGCCGACGCGCGTGACCTTGTTGCCGTCCTTGACGGTGAGCTGCTTCGCGTAGTCGCGCAGCTCGTCCCAGTTCTTCGGGGTGCCCGTGAGGCCGGCCTCCTCGAAGAAGTCCTTGCGGTACGCCACGATGCGCGTGTCGAGCACCATCGGGAGGGCGTAGAGCTTGCCGTCGAACCGCGACGGCTCCAGCACCCGCTCCTCGTACGTGTAGCGCGTGGCGAGCGACTCGGGCAGCGGCGCGATCGCGTTCTTGAAGGCGAACGGCGGGATCCAGCCGACGCCGAGCGTGACGACGTCGGGCATCAGGCCGCTCGCCAGGCCCGTGGTGATCTTCTCGTTCAGCGAGCCGTAGTCGGTGTAGTCGACGGTGACGTTGACGTCCGGGTACTTCTCGTTGAACTGCTTGATCAGCTTGCCCTCGAGCGTCTCCTTGCCCGTGGCGCCCTCGAAGAGCGCGCACAGGAAGGTGATGTCGCCCTCCACCGGGCCGGTGGGGTCGGCGGCGGACGAGCCGCTGGGGCTCGTCGTGGCGCAGCCCGCCACGGCGGCCGCGGTCCCGAGGCCCATGGCCGTGAGGAAGCTGCGACGGCTGAATTCCATGACAAGCCCTTTCGATCGGCGTTGATCTCACGAAGGCGAGGGGGAGCCGACGGCGGCTCCCGGTGTAACGATGCACTGACCATAGAGTGGGACTTCACCTCCGTCAAGCGGTCCTTTGATGCCCTATGATCGGCGCCAGACAGTCCATCGATGCACTGGCGAGGTGGGCAGAGCCCGGAACCGAGGAGGCCGCACGAGCACATGGCTGGCATCACGATCCTGGACGTCGCGCGTGCGGCAGGCGTGTCCACGAGCACCGTCTCGAACCTGCTCAACGGGCGCACCGGCCGCATGCTGCCCGAGACCCGCGAGCGCGTGGAGAGCACCATCAAGGAGCTCGGCTACCGCCCCAACCGCGCCGCGCGCCAGCTGCGCACGGGCAAGCCGCAGGTGATCGGCCTCGTCGTGCCGTCCGTGGGCAACCCGTACTGGGGCGCGCTCGCCCGGTACCTCGAGGCCGCCGCCCTCACCGAGGGCTACCACGTGCTGCTGTGCAACTCCGAGCGCGACCCCGCCCGCGAGCGCCAGTACGTCGACGAGCTGGTCTCCGACGGCATCCGCGGCATCGTGCTCTGCTCCTCGCTCCCCTCCCTGGAGCACGTCTCGAGCCTGCTCGACGACGGCCTGCGGCTCGTCGCGTTCGACCGCACCGCGCAGGCCGACGATCCGGTCGGCCTCGTGAACGTCAGCGTCGACAACACCATCGGCGCGGAGCTGATGGGCGAGCACCTGGTGTCCCTCGGCCACCGGCGGATCGCGTTCGTCTCCGGCGCGATCCGTTCCGTCAACCGCACCGAGCGGTTCGAGGGCTTCCTGCGCGCGCTCGAGCGGGCCGGCATCGCGCGGCCCGACGTCGTCACCTGGCCGGGAAGCATCGCCGCCGACGGCACGTTCGGCGACGTCGAGGCCGCCGAGCTCGGCCGCGTCGCCGCCACCGAGCTGCTCGCCGGGCCGAACCCGCCCACCGCGATCTTCGCCGTCAACGACATGACCGCCATCGGCGTCTGCCGGGCCGTGCGCGACGCCGGCATGGAGGTGGGGCGGGAGGTGTCCGTGGCCGGGTTCGACGACATCGTGCTCGCGGAGCTCTACTCCCCGCGCCTCACCACCGTGCGCCAGCCGATGAAGGAGATGGCGGCCGCCGCGTTCCGGGCCCTGCACGGCTCCGACGAGGGGGCGGCGTCGCAGGGCTCCTCGCTGCTGTTCCGGCCGGAGCTCGTGGTGCGCGACTCGACGGCCGCGCCCGTCGCCTGACGCCGGCGCCCGTCAGAGCACGGCGGCGGCCAGCGTCTCGCCGCCCGCGTGCGCGATCTCGACGCGGGCGATGCGGTCCAGCGGCACGGACGACGCCGCGCCGAGGCCGGCGGAGGACGTCCCCGACCCGGTCCAGGTCGCGGCGACGGTGCGGCCGCCGTCGTCGTCCACGAGGACGAGCTCGTAGGTCGGCGCGCCCGCCGGGTCGTAGCCGCCCGAGCTCGGCGGGTAGGTGCAGCTCCACTCCAGGCTCGTGCCCCACGGCCGGGCCGTCGCGCTGAGCGACGCCCGCACGTCGACCGCACCGACCGGCTCGAGCTCCACCGCCGTGGACTGCGCGACCGGCGACGACGGGGTCGGGCCGGGGCCGGGGGCCTCCCCCGGGCCGCCGAGGGCCAGCCCCGCGCCGACCCCGCCCACCAGCAGCGCCGACGCGGCGACCGCGACCAGCGACCGCCGGCGCCGACGCGAGCGCCGGGCCGCGTCGGCCAGGGCCGCGAGGGGCACGACGTCCGCCCGGTCGCCGTCACCCACGCCCGCGTCCCCGCCCACGACCGTGTCCCGCGGGTCCGTCGCGAGCGCGTGCTCCGCGGGCACGGACGCGAGCAGCCCGGGCACGCCGGCCAGCTCCGCGACCGCCGCCCGGCACGCGTCGCAGCCGGCCAGGTGCTCCTCGTAGGCGCGCCGGTCGGCCGGGCTCAGCGAGCCCAGCACGTACGCGGCGTCCCACTCGCGGTACGGGTCGGTCGGCGCGGTCATGGCGTCACTCCCTTCTCCTGCAGGGCGAGCCGCAGGGCGCGCAGGGCGTAGTGCATGCGGGACTTCACGGTCCCGGGCGGGACGTCGAGCTCGTCGGCCAGCTCGGCGACCGACCGCCCGCGGTAGTAGGCGCCCACGACGACGGCGCGGTGCTCGGCCGACAGGTCCGCGAGCGCGTCCGCGACGAGCCAGGCGTCCAGGACGGCCTGCGTGCGGTCGGGCTCGGGCTGCTCGGGCAGGTGCCCGGTGGCGCGCTCGCGGGCGTGCCGCGCGCTGCGGAGCTGGTCGACCACGAGGTGGCGCGCCACGGTGAACAGCCAGGCGCGCACGGACTCCTCCGGCCGTTCCAGCACCTCCGGGTGCCGCCACAGGCGCAGCAGCGACTCCTGCACGACGTCCTGCGCGTCGGCGCCGTCGGGCACCAGCCGCGCGACGAAGCGCTGCAGGTCCGGGGCGTGCGCGGCGTGGATGGCCTCGAGGAGCTCCTCCTCGGCGCGGGAGCGCGGCCTCACGACCGCTCCAGCACCAGCGAGATCTCGACGGCGCCCTCGTGGTCCACGCGGACGAAGCCGAGGGACGGCGCCGCGACGTCGAAGTCGGCGAACGTCACCGGCACGCTGGCTGCGACCTGCACGCCGTCGCCGACGGCCGCGACCTGGGCCGTGGCCACGACGTCGCGCGTCACCCCGTGCACCGTCAGCTCGCCCGGCAGCTCCACCTCGGTGGCGCCGGCGGCCAGCGGCACCGGCTCGGTGACCGTGAAGCCCGCGGTCGGGAACGTCCCCACCTCCATCACGCTGCCACGGAAGTACGCGTCCCGCGGCGGCTCGTCGGTGTGGATGCTCGCGACGTCGACCGTCACGTCGCCCGACGTCAGCTCCCCGCCCTCCACCGTCACGCTGCCGCTCACCTGGTCCGTCCGTCCGGTGACGGTCACGTCCTCGCCCCGCAGCACCTCGTGCACCCGGTAGCCGGCCTCCGAGCCGGACGCCACGACCCAGGTGCCGTCGAGGCCGGCCGGGTCGGCGAGCGGAGCCCCCGACGTGGAGAGCGTCGGGGGCTCCGCCGCGGCGCGGTTGGCGTGGTCGGCGTACAGACCGGGCCCGACGAGCACGGCGGCGCCGCCGAGCAGGACCAGCCCGGCTCCCGCCCCCATCAGCACCTTCGTCCGTCGGCGCACGACCGCTCCCTCCGCCCCGGGCCGCGCCCGCCCGCGCGGCTCCACCCCGCACGACGAGGCAGGCCCCCGCGAGGTTCACGTCCCGTGCCGCCCCGATGAACCCGCGGCGCCGCGATCTCGTCGTCCCTCACAGCAGCACCAGAGCGGAGCGCCCGAGCCGAAGGAGTCATCATGCGCACCACGAGGTCACGACTGGCCGCCCTCGCCGCGGCGGCGGCGCTCGCCACCACCCTGGCCGCGTGCGGCGGCGGCGGGGGCGGCAGCTACGGCGGCGGGGCGAGCACCCCCACCGACACCTCGACGGGCGGCACGGCGGGCAGCTCGCCGAGCTCGTCGTCCGACGGCGGGTCGGCGGGCACCGCCGCGCTGAGCACGGCCGAGACCAGCCTGGGCACGGTCGTCGTCGACGGCCAGGGCATGACCGTCTACTACTACACCCCGGACAAGGCCGGCTCGGGCGAGAGCGCGTGCACGGGCGAGTGCCTGGCCGCGTGGCCGCCGGTGCACGCCGGCAAGGGCACCCCGCAGGTGCAGGGCGTGACGGCCGAGGTCGGCACGATCCCCGGCAACGACGGCGAGCCCCAGGTGACCCTCGACGGCCGCCCCGTCTACCTCTACGCGGGAGACGCGGCGCCGGGCGACGTCGACGGCCAGGGCCTGCAGGACATCTGGTGGGTGGTGGCGCCGGACGGCTCCGAGATCACCACGATGGCCGGCTCGGACGGCGGGGGCTACTGACCCGCCGCCGCGACGCGCGTCACGGGGCGGCGTGCCGCCGGAGGATCGCGGCGGCGTCGGTGCCGCGCGGCAGGACGCCGTACCCGTGGCCGCGGCCGTCGCCGAGCCGGGCCGCGACGAACGCGTCGGCCGCCGTGCTCGGCGCGTACCGCACCATGAGCGACGCCTGCAGCCCGACGGCGAGGGCCTCGACGACGCGGCGCGCGGAGGCCTGCTGCTCGGCGGGGTCAGCGCCGGCGAGCCGGGCGAGCAGGTCGCGGGTCGCGGTGAGGTGGGCGTCGAGGTCCCGGTGGGCGCCGGCCGCGAGCGCGAGCTCGGCGTCGACGGCGGCCAGCGACCCGGGCTCGCGGGTCATGGCGCGCAGCACGTCGAGCGCGACGACGTTGCCCGAGCCCTCCCAGATCGCCATGACCGGCTGCTCCCGATAGCGCCGGGCCAGCGGGAACGCCTCGGTGTAGCCGTTGCCGCCGAGGCACTCCATCGCCTCGTAGGCGTGCTGCGGGCCGCGCTTGCACACCCAGTACTTCGCGACGGCGGTGGCCAGGCGGCGGAACGCGCGCTCGCCGTCGTCGCCCCCGTCCTCGCCCCCGGCGTCGTACGCGGCCGCGAGCCGCATCGAGGTGAGCGTCGCGGCCTCGGACTCGAGCGCGAGGTCGGCGAGCACCGCCGTCATCGCCGGCTGGTCGACGAGGCGGGCGCCGAACGCCGTCCGGTGCCGCGCGTGCCACAGCGCCTCCGCGACGCCCTGGCGCATCCCGGCCGCGCTGCCGTGCACGCAGTCGAGGCGGGTGCGCTGCACCATCTCGATGATGGTGCGCACGCCGCGGCCGGGCTCCCCCACCAGGTGGCCGACGGTGCCGTCCAGCTCGATCTCGGCCGACGCGTTGGACCGGTTGCCGAGCTTGTCCTTGAGCCGCTGGAGGCGGAGCACGTTGCGGGTGCCGTCCTCGAGGACGCGCGGCACGAGGAAGCAGGACTGGCCGTCCGGCGCCTGCGCGAGCACGAGGAACGCGTCCGACATCGGCGCCGAGCAGAACCACTTGTGACCGGTGAGCACGTGCGTGCCGTCACCGGCCGGCGTCGCGCGGGTCGTGTTCGCCCGCACGTCGCTGCCGCCCTGCTTCTCCGTCATCGCCATGCCCACGAGCGCGCCGGGCTTGGTGCCGGGCGCGACGAGCGCGCCGTCGTACCCGGTGGCGAGCAGCCGCGGCTCCCACAGGGCCGCCAGGTCGGGGGCGTGCCGCAGGCTGGCCACGGCCGCGTGCGTCATCGACACCGGGCACGCGTGCCCGGGCTCCACCTGCCCGAACAGGGAGAACAGGGCGCCGCGGACGACGTTCGCCCCCGGCCGGGGGTCGGCCCACGCGCTCGTGTGGGCTCCGCGCGCCACGGCCGCGGCGATCACCTCGTGGTACGCGGGGTGGTACTCGACCTCGTCGATCCGGCGCCCGCGGCGGTCGTGGGTGCGCAGCACCGGCTCGTGGGTGTTCGCGAGCTCCGCGGACCGCTGGAAGGTCGCGCTCCCGACGTGCGCGCCCGCCTCGACGAGCCGCTCCTCGCCCCAGCCGCCGCCGAAGGCGTGCACGGCGCCGCGCAGCACCGGGAAGTCGAGGTACTCGTTGACGTCCGCCCGTTCCGGCGGCTGGTTCGTGACCTCGTGCGTGCGGTGCCCGCCCGCGTGCACGTCCTCGTCGACGGTCACGGCGGCTCCTTCCTCAGGCCCTCAGGAGGCGTAAGCGCCCTGCCACACGGTGTCGAACGGCGTGCGGGCCTCGACCCGCGCCTCGATGCCCTGCGTCACCATGTCCTTCGCGACGCGGACCGCCTCGGGCACGTCGGCGCCCTTGGCCAGCTCCGCGGTGATGGCGGCGGCGAACGTGCAGCCGGCGCCGGAGACGCGCTCCTCGCCCACCTTGGGGGTGGCGAAGACGGTGACCTCGTCGCCGTCGAACAGGACGTCGACGGCGTCCGGGCCGGCCAGCTCGACGCCGCCCTTCGCGACCACGTACCGGCGGCCGTGGCCGTCGCCCAGGCGGGCGTGGATGCGGCGCGCGGCCTCGGTCAGCTCCTCGACGGACGTGATGTCGTCCATGCCGGCGAGCGTCTTGGCCTCGAACAGGTTGGGCGTCACGACCGTGGCCAGCGGCAGCACGCGCTCGCGCAGCGCCGTGTCGGTGTCGAGCGCGGCGCCGGGCTCCTGCCCCTTGCAGATCAGCACCGGGTCGAGGACGACGTGCCGCCACGGCTGCGTCTCCAGCGAGCGGGCCACGACGTCGATGGTCGCGGGCGTGCCGAGCATCCCGATCTTCACGACGTCCAGCGCGTGGGTGGACGTCGCGGCCTCGAACTGGTCCGCGATGACCTGCGGCTCCACGGGCACGAACCGGTGGCCCCAGTCGTGCTTCGGGTCGAACGAGACGATGCAGGTCAGCGTGCCCACCCCGTAGGTGCCGAGCTGCTGGAAGGTCTTGAGGTCGGCCTGGATCCCGGCCCCTCCCGTGGCCTCGGACCCGGCGATGACGTACGCGAGCGGCGGCGTGGTGCTCATGGTGGGCCAGCCTACGACGGCGGCGGACGGGCGTTGTCGAGCGGGCGTTGTCGGGCGCGATCCGTAGGGTGGGCGCATGAGCGTGAAGATCGGGGCCCACGTCGACCTGTCCGACGCCGTCGCGCAGGCGAAGGAGATCGGGGCCGAGGTGGCGCAGGTGTTCCTCTCCGACCCGCAGGCGTGGAAGGTGCCGCCGCTCGACCATCCCGGCGGCGCCGAGGCCTTCCGCGAGGAGACGGCGGCCGCGGGGATCGACGTCTTCGTGCACGCGCCCTACGTGATCAACGTGGCGTCCACCAACAACCGCATCCGCATCCCCAGCCGCAAGCTGCTCCAGCAGATCATGACCGGTGCCGGCGAGATCGGGGCGAAGGGCGTCGTCGTGCACGGCGGGCACGTCACCGCGAAGGACGACCCGGACGTCGGCTTCGACAACTGGCGCAAGGCGATCGACGCGCTCGAGACCGACGTGCCCGTGCTCATCGAGAACACCGCCGGCGGCGACTTCTCCATGGCCCGCCGCCTCGACCGGCTGGAGATGCTCTGGGCCGCGGTGATGCGGGCGAACGGCGCCGAGAACGTCGGCTTCACCCTCGACACCTGCCACGCGTGGGCGGGCGGCATCGACCTCGCCACGGCGGTCGACGACATCCGCGCGATCACCGGCCGCATCGACCTGGTGCACGCCAACGACTCCCGCGACACGGCGGGCTCCGGCGCCGACCGCCACGCGCACTTCGGTGACGGGAACATCCCGCCCGAGCTGCTCGTCGGCGTGGTCGCCGCGGCCGGCGCGCCCGTCGTGTGCGAGACGCACGGCGACATGGGCCCCGACATCGCGTGGCTGCGGGAGCGCCTGGCCGCCTGAGGCCTGTGGACGACGGGCGATCACGGACGCCGGGGTCCGCCAGCATCGGTGACGTGAGCACCTAAGGGAGCCCGCCCACGGACCCGGACGTCGACCCCGACATCGCCGCCGTCGCGGCCGGGGCGGTCCGGTACGAGACCGCGCGGCGAGGGATGCTGCAGCAGGATCTCGCGATGGCGCTCGGGCGCTCACGCTCGGCGAACTCCGCCCGGTACACGGGTCAGGTGCCGTGGTCGCTCGACGAGATCGGGCGGATCGCCGTCCTCTACGGGTGCCGGGTCTCCGACCTGCTCACGGAGGCTCCTCTGTCCCGCTCGCCCTGGTGACAGCACCACCACGCCACCTCCCACCTCACCGGCCCCCGGCCTCGACCTCGACCTCGACCTCGACCTCGACCTCGACCACGCCACGCCAGGGTCACGGCGTGACGACGCGCCGACGTGCGACACGCTGACGCAGGTCGGGCGGGAGCCGCTCAGCCGGCGGCGAGCCCGGCGTCGTGCACGACGATCGCGGCCTGCACGCGGTTGGCGGCGTCCAGCTTGGTGAGGATGCGCGACACGTGCGTCTTCACGGTCGGGACGCTCATGTAGAGCTCGGCGGCGACCTCGGCGTTGGACAGCCCGCGCGCGACGGCGAGGGCGACGTCGCGCTCGCGGCCGGTCAGCGTCTCCAGCCGCGCGGCGGCGGCCCGGCGGCCGTCGGGGGCGGAGCGGTCGGTGACCTGGGCGATGAGCTGCTCCGCGACGCGCGGCGAGAGCGTCGGTTCCCCCGCCGCGGCCGCCCGGACGGCGGCGACCAGGCGATCGGGAGGGGTGTCCTTGAGCAGGAACCCTGCCGCGCCCGCGCGCAGGGCCTCGACGATCATGTCGTCCGCGTCGAACGTGGTGAGCACGATGACCCGGGCGTCGGGGACCGACCGGAGCCGGCGCGTCGCCTCGATGCCGTCCAGGCGCGGCATGCGGATGTCCATGAGGACGACGTCGGGCCGCTCGCGCGCCACGACGTCCAGCGCCTCGAGCCCGTCCGACGCCGTCGCGACGACCTCCAGGTCCGCGTCGCCGCCCAGGATGAGCGTGAGCCCGGAGCGCACCAGCGCGTCGTCGTCGACCAGCACCACGCGCGTCTTCTCGCTCATGCCGTCCACCTCATGCCGTCCACCTCATGCCGCCCACGGTAGCCAGGCCTCCAGCACGAACGCCGCGGCGCGCCCGTCGCGCGACGCCGGGTCCGCCGTCGTGCCGTACGTCAGGCGACCGCCGACGAGCTCCACGCGTTCCGTGAGCCCCACCAGGCCGAGGCCCGACGGCGGCGGCGCGGGCGCCTCGGGCATCGGCCCGACGCTGCGCACCGGGTTGCGCACGACGATCGCCAGCCCCTCGCCCGGCGCGCCCGCCACCGACACGGACACCGGCGCCCAGGGAGCGTGCTTGCGCGCGTTCGTCAGCCCCTCCTGCACGATCCGGTACGCGTGCCGGCTGACCGCCTCCCCGAGCCCGCCCGTGCGCTCCGCCAGGTCGTCGACCGGCCCGTCGACCCGGACGTCGGCGCCGTTCGCGCGGGCCTCGGCGAAGAGGTCGGCGAGGTCGGCCAGCGACGGCTGCGGCGGCTCCGGCGGCGCGTCCCCGGCGAGCGGGTCGCGCAGCACGCCCAGCACCTCCCGCAGTTCGGCCAGGGCGGCGTGCGCGTTGTCCCGGACCACGCCCGCGGTCTCCGCGACCTTCTCCGGCGGCAGGTCGGTGCGGTAGGCCAGGGCGCCCGCGTGCATCGCGACGAGCGAGATGCGGTGGGCCAGCACGTCGTGCATCTCCCGCGCGATGCGGGTCCGCTCCGCCGTCCTCGCCTGCGCCACCCGGCTCACCTGCTCCCGCTCGGCCGTCTCGGCCCGCTCCTGCAACGACGCGAGGTGCTCCCGGCGCAGGCCGATGTACGCGCCGATCCAGACGAACAGGGCGTACATGACCGCGCCGCCGACGATCTCGATCCACCGGTCGTACGACTCCGGCGTGACGTAGGGGTGCAGCGAGCTGTGCACGCGACCCGCGGCCACGAACACCACGCCGACCACGGCGACCTTCCACCAGCGCCGGGTCGTGGCCAGGGAGATCACCGCGATCGTCTCGGCCCCGACCACCAGGGACGAGACCGTCGCGGCGGCGCTCAGCACCAGGGCGATCGTCAGGGGTGCCCTGCGGCGCAGGGGCAGCAGCGCCAGACCCACCAGGCCGACGACGAAGTCCAGCGCCCACTGCCCGTCGGTCATCTCCCGCTGCCCGGTGTCCACCTCCCACGCGACGAGGACCATCACCGTCAGGCCGGCCAGGAGGGCCACCAGCACGCGCCACGTCTCGCCCCAGACGCGGCGGGCTCGGGACGGACGGGCAGGGGCGGTCGGCACGACGTCGAGCCTAGGCAGCCGCGGGGCCGCGGGCATCCGCCGGTGGTCGCCGCCGCATCCTCCGGAAGGAGGACACGAACCATCCCCTCGCCGGACGCGGCACCCGCCCGCGCCCGGGCAGGGTGGAGCCATGATCACCGTGGAGCACCTGACCAAGAGATATGGGCCGGCCGTGGCCGTGGACGACGTGTCGTTCACCGTCGAGCCCGGTCACGTAACGGGCTTCCTCGGCCCCAACGGCGCCGGAAAGTCCACGACGATGCGCATGATCTGCGGCCTCACGCCCGCCACGTCGGGCTCCGCCCGCGTGCTCGGCAAGCCGTTCACGGCGCTCGCCAACCCCGGCCGGCGCGTGGGCGTGCTGCTCGACGCCGCCGCCCAGCACTCGGGCCGCACCGGGCGCGAGGTCCTCACCCTCGCCGCGCTCATGACCGGCGTCGACCGCCGCCGCATCGACACCACGCTCGACCTGGTGGGCCTCACCGGGCGGGAGGCCGCCCGCCGCGTGGGCCAGTACTCCCTCGGCATGCGGCAGCGGCTCGGGCTCGCGTCCGCGCTGCTCGGCGACCCCGAGGTGCTGATCCTCGACGAGCCGGCCAACGGGCTCGACCCCGCCGGCATCCGCTGGATGCGCGACCTGCTGGACGACTTCGCCTCCCGGGGCGGCACCGTGCTGCTCTCGTCGCACCTGCTGCGCGAGATGGAGGCGGTCGCCGACCGGATCGTCGTCATCGGCCGCGGCCGCGTGGTCGCCGAGGGCCACAAGGACGACCTGCTGCGCCAGGCGGGCACGTTCGTCCGCTCCACCGACGACGGCGCGCTCGCCCTCGCCCTGCGCCAGGGCGGTGCGGGTGTCGAGGAGCTCGCCACCGGCGGGCTGTCCGTCGAGGCCGAGCCCATCGACGTCGGCCGCGCGGCCGCCGCCGCGGGCGTCGTGCTCGCCGAGCTGCGCGCCGCCGACTCCCGCGGCCTCGAGGACCTCTTCCTCGAGCTGACCGCCGACGACGCCCGCGAGCAGACCCGTATGGAGGTGTCGGCATGACCACCGCGACCCCGACCCGCGCCACCCGCGCGAGCCGCACGAACCGTCCGGGCGCCGACCTCCGCCCCGTGTCCTTCGCGACCCTCACGCTCGTCGAGTGGCGCAAGCAGCTCGACACCCGCGCGGGCCGCTGGATGCTCGCCGTCATCGCGATCGTCACCGCCGGCGTGCTCGCCGTGATGATGGCCGTGAACGGCGGCAACCACTCGTTCGCCGCCTTCGTCGTCGGCACGACCACGCCGATGGCGATGCTCCTGCCCATCGTCGGCGTGCTCGCCGCGACGTCGGAGTGGTCCCAGCGGACCGCCCTGGTGACGTTCACGCTCGAACCCCGCCGCACGCGCGTCGGGCTGGCCAAGGTGGTCGGCGCGATCGGTTCCGGCGTCGCGCTCCTCGTCCTCGCCGTCGGGCTCGCCGCGCTCGCCCACGTCCTGGTGGTCGCGTTCCGCGACGCCACGCCCGCCTGGGACGCCACCGGAGCACTCGTCGGCGGCCTGGCGATCACGACGGTGCTCTACATGGCGCAGGGCGTCGGCTTCGGCCTGGTGCTGCGCAGCACCCCGGGCGCGATCGTGACCCTGTTCCTCGCGCCCACCCTCTTCAACCTCCTCGGCGGTCTGGTCCCCGGGATGGCGGACGTGCTGCCGTGGATCGACCTGACCACCGCGGCGATGCCGCTGACCAGCACCGTGTGGCCGGACGGCGCGGGGTGGGCGCACCTCGCCACCGCGACGCTCATCTGGGTGGTCGCGCCCCTGGCCGGCGGCCTGTGGCGGACGGCGCGCAGCGAGATCTCGTCGTCCTGACCAGATCAGCCGGCCGGGTCAGCCGGCCGGGTCAGCCGGCCGGGTCAGCCGTCGAGGTGCCCGCGCATCTCGACGGCGATCTGGTCGGCGTCGAGCTGGTCCAGGGCCCTGCTCAGCAGGTCCGAGTCGAACGTGCCCAGGGCCCGGGCCTCGAGCAGGGCCTTGCGCTGCGCGGCGATGGTCGCGAGGCGCAGCTCGAAGAACTGGGTGGACAGCTCCTCGGGCGTCGCCTCCTCCTCGTCCTGGTCGGCCTGCTCGCGCACGACGACGGTCCGCACGCGCTCCACGACGTACGGCGCGTACGGGGTCCCGTCCTTGCGGCGCAGCCCCGGGTCGTCGAGCATGTCGCGGGCGGTGCCGTCGACGATCTCGCGCAGCCCCTGCGTGCCCTCGTCGAACCGCGACGACGTGACGCCCGACAGCCCCAGCCGGCGCACCACCCAGGGCAGCGTGCCGCCCTGCACCAGCAGGGTGCCCGCGGCGACGCCGAACGCGATGAGGACCAGCAGGGACCGCTGCGGGAAGTCCGACGGGAGCGTCTGCGCGGCCGCCAGCGTGACGACGCCGCGCATCCCCGCCCACACGATGACCACGCCCTCCTTGGGCCCGAGGGGCGCGGCGAGCAGGTAGTCGACGTCGGCGATGCGGCGCGTGAACCGGCGGCGGAACTCCGCGATCCGGTCCGACCGGCGCTGCCGGATCCGCTCCTTCTGGTCGTCGGACAGCCCGCCCGCGGCCGCGGCCCGCCGCTTCTCGGCCTCGAGCTGCACCCGCCGCTGCACCCGCCGGACCTGGCGGCGCGGGTTGCCGGCCTCCCACACGCGCTGGTCGCCCTGCGTCCACACGGCCGACAGCGCCTTCGCGGCGTCGGGCGTGATGATCCCGTTCGGGTCGGTGAACTCGTCGAGCCTCGCGGAGACCTTCCGCTCCATCCGGTCGAGCGTCTCGCGGACCTGCTCGGCCCGGCGGCGCCGCGCGGCGAGGTAGCGCAGCAGCGGGAGCACGAACAGCGCCCGCAGCGCGATGACGCCCACGGCGGCGAGGGCAGCGACGCCGACCGCCGTCCAGAGCGACCCGTGCGCCTCCCGCACGTCCTGGACCAGCCCGAACACCTCGAGCCCCATGGCGAGGAACAGGCCGCCCTCGAGCAGGGTCTCGATCGTCCGCCAGTTCATGCGTTCCGCCACCCGGTCCTGGGGACTGAGGTGGCGCGCGGAGAGCGTGCTGGTGACGAGGCCGGCCGCCACGGCCGCCACGATGCCCGACGCGTCCAGCTCCTCCGCGGGCAGGTAGGCCGCGAACGGCACCACGAACGACACCGCCGTGGCGAGCGCCGCGTTCCCCAGTCGCTCGCGCACCCACAGGCCCAGGCGGCCGACGATCACGCCGATGAGCACGGCGAGCAGCACGGCCTTGAGGAAGCTGCCGACCACGCCCCAGAGGCTGACGCTGGCCGCCGTCGCGGCGATGGCGGAGCGCAGCAGCACCAGCGACGTGGCGTCGTTGAGCAGCCCCTCGCCCTCGAGCATGACGACGACGCGCTGCGGTGCCCCGAGCTTCTTGATGATCGACGTCGCGACGGCGTCCGTGGGGCTGACGATGGCGCCGAGCGCGATGCCGGCGGCGAGGTCGATCCCGGGGATCACCCACGAGAAGACGAACCCGAGCAGCACCGCGGAGATGACCACGAGCAGCACGGCCATCCCGCCGATCGCCGTGAAGTCGCGCCGGAAGTCCATGGACGGGAACGACGCCGCCGAGGCGTAGAGCAGCGCGGGCAGCACCCCGACCAGGATCACCTCGGGGTTGATCGGGATGGCCGGCACGACGGGCAGGAAGCTCACGGCGACGCCGATCAGCACCAGGACCAGCGGTGCGGCGACCCCGGCCCGGGGTGCCAGCGCGGTGACGGCGATGACGACGACCGCCGCGAGCACGCCGAAGAGGAGGACGTCCATGCCGAACAACGTAAGCGCCCGCCCGAACGTTCTCCCGCGGCCGTCACCGAACCGGAATCAGAGTGACCCAGGTCACACTCTTCCGGGCTTGCCTAACGATATATCGCGTCCTATCTTAGATACGTCGCCAGTTGAGGTAGAGACGCCGCAGGCGCTCCCCGGCCGACACCCACCTCAGAATCCCGAACCAGTGAGGACACCGCTCATGCGTACCCCCCGAGACAGCTCTTTCGACCCCCGCACCTACGACCCCCGGTCCTTCGACCGGCACCCCTTCGACCGTCAGCCCGGCCCGCGCGGCGACCGCCGCCGGCGGGGCGACTTCCCCGGCCCCGGCGGCTTCGGCCCCGGGTTCCCTCCCGGCCCGGGCTTCGGCCCCGGCTTCGGCCACCGGGGCGGCGGCCGCCGGGCCGGACGCGGTGAGATCCGCGCCGCCCTGCTGCTGCTGCTCGCCGAGCAGCCCATGCACGGCTACCAGGTGATCACCGAGCTCGCCGAGCGCACCGACGGTCGCTGGCGCCCCAGCCCGGGCGCCGTCTACCCGGCCATCTCCCAGCTCCAGGACGAGGGCCTCGTCGCGGTGGCGGACGACGGCGGGCGCCGTCTCGCGTCGCTCACCGACACCGGCCGCGCCTACGTCGAGGAGCACCGCGAGGAGCTCGGCACCCCGTGGCAGAAGGTCGCGGAGGACCCGCGACGCCAGGGCCACGAGCTGCACCACGCGATGCGCGCCCTGGGCGGCGCCGTCGAGCAGGTCGCCCGCGCGGGCACCCGGGCGCAGGCCGAGGCCGCGGCCGCGGTGCTCGACAAGGCGCGGCGCGAGGTCTACCTCGTGCTCGCGGACGACACCGCCCCCGACGTCGACGCCGACGACGAGCCGTCAGCCGAGGCCGACGATCTCGGTCGGTGACCGGCGGACGAGCCGGCCGGCGACCGCGAGCTGGACCCCCCAGCCGTCGCCGCCGAGCTCGACCTGCCACAGCTGACGACCCGAGGTGGCGTCGAGCGCTACCCAGTGCACGACGTCGCCTCGGGCGTAGTCCGGCACCACGAACGCGGCCAGCCGTCCGTCGGTGAACGCCGCGTCGACGAACCGCGGCCCGTACGCCCCCATCGCGTCGAGCCCGTCCACGAGGTCGGGCCGCACCCACAGCACGTCCCCCGTGCCGAGGTCCACGCCGTACACGCGCCGGCCCTCGTCGACCACCACCGCCACCTGCGCGGTCCGCACCAGCACGGTGGTGCTGCGGACGTCGGTCCGCCAGAGCTCCGTCCCGTCGTCGGAGGTCGCCACGGTCGCCTCGCCGCGCCGCGCGAGGTGCACGCCGTCGCCGCCGCCGTCCGTGCTCAGCGGCACGAGGTACCGCCCGCGCACCTCGCGCACCTCGCTGCCGTCGTCGCGCAGGATGCGGTCGGTCGCGGTGGGGCTGTCGGCGCGCAGGGCGTCGGCGTCCGTCCGCACCACGTAGCCGCCCCCGGTCAGCGACTCCACGGAGAACCCCTCGAACGTCCCGGGGTCCGCGGACCGGTCCAGGCGGGCGCCGTCGGGAGTGAACCACGCGTCGATGCCGCACCCGCCGAGCCACAGCAGGCGGTCGGTGACCACCGTCTGGACGCCGCCGCGCAGGTCCACCCCGGACGTCGTGCCGTCGTCCGACCACCGCACGCACAGCGACGGGTCCACCGTCCCGTCGAACGGGACCGTCTGCTGCCAGCGCCGCTCCCCCGTGACCGCGTCCTCGACCCGGACCCGCAGGTCGTAGCCGTCCGCGATGTCCCCCGCGTCGGCGGTGCCGGCCACGACGTCGTCGGCGACCCGCGGGTCCACGGGCGACGCGTCGCCCACCCACTCGACGGAGACCAGCGAGCCGTCGCCGCCCGGGTACAGCTCGGCCGGGGACCCCTCCACCTCCCGCGTGCCCTCCACGGTGCCGTCGGCGGCGATCACGGTCACCGTGCTGCGCCGCACCATGTCGCCCTCCGAGGCACCGCCGTCGGAGAGCGTCGCCGTCACGCACACGATCCGGTCCGCGGTGTCCGTCTCGGCGCCGCCCGACCACACCTGCATCCCCGGCCCGCACGAGCTCGCGCCGGGCGGGAGCCCCACCCGCCAGCGCCGCTCGCCCGTCTCGACGTCCAGGCCGAAGAGCGCGTCCCGGTGCTGCGCCACCACCAGCCCGCCGGCCACCGCCATGAGCCCGCCCGGCACGCTGCCCTCCGCCTCGACCCGCCACACCTCGCGCGGCTCGGCGCTCAGGTCCAGCACGCCGCCGGGCGCGGCGCGCAGCGCGGCGAGACGGCCCCGGTCGCCCACCGTGTCGACGACCATCACCGCGAGCACCGCCGCGACGACCACCACCGCGACCACCAGCCGGCGGCCACGCAGGGCGTCGCGCGCGCGGCCCAGCGCACGGCGCCACGTGAGCGGCTCCGCGCCGGCGCCGGACGGCGGTGGGGGCTCGTCGAGACCGTCGTCGACGTCGTCCGGGTCGAGGTCGATGAGGAGCGGGCTCCTGGGCCCGGCGCTCCGGGTGGCTCGGACGACCGGCGCGGCTGCGCCGTCCTCGGCGTCGTCCGGCGCCACGCCGTCCACGTCGAGGTCGAACGTGTAGGCGTCCGGGCGGGCGCCGCGTCGTCGGGCCACCTCTCGAACCTAAGCCTGGCCCCCGCGCCCGGCGACCCGTGCGCGACCCCGCTGCGCAGGCCCTGCTCAGGCCCGCGCCCGGACCACCGTTCAGACCGTCCGGCGGCGTTCGACGGAGCGTGCGACGGCCAGCTCCAGCAGCGCGGTGCGGGCGCGCCGACGGCGGTCGTCGGGGTCGACCGTGAGGCGGTCGCCGGGGTTGGCGCGACGGCCCGCTCCGGGGGCGGTCGCGGAGTGCGGCGAGGGCAGGACCGCCCGCGACGGGGCCGGGACGGGCGTGGGGACGGGCATCGTGACAGCCATGGGGGCCTCCTTCGCGCGGCCCGGGCGGCCGCTCCTCTCATGCTGCGCGTCCCCCGTTTCCGCGGTGTTGCCCCGGCGTCACGACCGCGTCAGGACTGCGCTCGGAGGAAGCGCTCGGAGGAAGTGCTCGGCGGCGACGCTCAGAGGAAGACCGCGGTGCGCGGCCCGAGCGGGCGCACCAGCACGCGCCAGCTCACGGCCTGCGCCGCGAGGACGGCGGCGAACGCCCCGAGGACGGGCCACGTCAGCCCGTGCAGCACCGCCGCGGGCGCGGCGAGCGCGAGCGCCGCGGGCCCGACGACGGCTGCCGTCGCCGCGACCGGCGCGACGGCGAGCAGCGGGCCGGAGGCGCGCACGACGCCGGTCCGGTGCACGCCGCGGTCCAGGTCGAACCGGGCCGCGAGCGCCACGCCTGCCACCGCGACGAGCAGCACGGCCGCCACCAGGGCCGACGCCGTCCCGAGGGCGGCGACCGCGAGCGCGCCGAGCGCCGCCAGCGTGGCGAGCGCGGCCGCCGGCACGAGGGCGCGGCGCACGCGGCGGCGCGCCTCCCGCGCCACCGCCTCGGGCGCCCGGCCCGCGACGACGAGCGCGCCGTGCACCCGCGTCGTCGCGACGGCGAGCCCTGCCGTGAGCACCGGCAGCCCGAGCGCGATCGCCTGCGCCGCGCCGGAGCCGCCGTCGGCCTGCGCCCCGACCACCGAGAACCGCACCCAGGCGACCCCCGCCAGCGCGCCGAACGCCGCCGGGAGCGCGAGGCTCGCGGCCTGGCCGACGACGTCCCACCCCCGCCGCCAGCCCGGCGACGGCAGGCGGCTGCGCAGCCAGAGCGCGGCGTCGCGCACCACCCAGGCCACCAGCAGCGCCACCACGACGGGGTACGCGGCGGCCCAGAGCGCGGCCTCGACGTGCCCGAACGCGGCGAGCAGCACGCCCGCCGCGGCGACGAGCCACACCTCCCCCAGCAGGAGGAACGGCGCGACCGTGGCCAGCACCGTGCGGCGGCGGGCGTCGTCGCGGCCGCCGAGCGCGCGCACCAATGGCACGCCGCCCTGGACGGCGCCGTCGAGCGCGGCCCAGCCGGCGAGCAGGGCGGCGAGCAGGAGGCCCCAGCCGAGGGCGTTCATCGCGTGCCTCCGAAGGTGAGGAGCTCGGTGCGGTCCTCGGTGCGGTCCTCGGCCCGGGCGCCGGGCCCGCCGCCGGGATCGCCGTCGGGCTCGTCGTCGGCGTCGCGCAGGACGTCGGCCGGCGGGGCGCCGAGGGCGAGGCGCGTCGTGCCGCGGCGGGCGAGGCGCGCCATGACGGACCAGTCCACGACGGCGAGGGTGACCATCACGCCGACGAGGACCACGAGGGACGTGATCACCGCCGCCGCGGACGCGTCGGACACGGCGTCCTCGGTGCGCAGCACGCCCGCGATCGCCCAGGGCTGGCGGCCGATCTCGCGGGCCGCCCAGCCCAGCAGCGCCGTGAGGAACGGTACCGGCAGCAGCACGGTGAGCGTGCCGTAGAGGCCGCTGCGCAGCGGCCGCCACAGGCGGAACAGCACGTTGCCGGGCAGCAGGAGCAGCAGCACGCACCCGACGACGAACGCCAGGCCGGCGACGCCCTGCATCACCGCGTACGCGATGCCCACGACCGGCGGGTCGCCGCCCGGCACGTTCTGCAGGTACTCGAACTGCGCGTACCCGAAGGAGGTCGCGACGAACGCGCCGACCGTGCCGGTGACCAGCCCGATCCGCATCGAGCGACGCCACACGTCGTTCTCCGGCGACATCACGGCGCCCGGGAGGCCGGCCGCGACCACGCCGGGCAGCCGCGACGGCGCCCGGCGCAGGTGCCACGCGCTGACCCCGACCAGCAGGAACGCCCCCGCCATGAGGCACGCCCCCACCACGTGCAGCGCCGACAGCAGCGCCGCCGGGTTGGTGACCAGGGCCGCCGCGTCGGTGACGCGGGCCACGCCGTCCACCAGCTCGAAGCCGACCGGGTTCCGCAGGAAGCCGTTCGCCACCATCACGGTGAACGCCGAGAGGTAGCCGGTGACGACGACCGCCCAGAACGCCGCGGTGTGCGCCCGGCGCGGCAGCACGTGCCACCCGAACACCCACAGCCCGAGGAACGTGGACTCCAGGAAGAACGCCGCCATCGTCTCGATCACCAGCGGGGCGCCGAACACGCCGCCGGCCACGTCGAGCAGGCCCGGGAAGTGCAGGCCGAGCTGCAGCTCCATGACGATGCCGGCGGCGATGCCCAGCGCGTAGTTGACCAGGTAGAGCTGGCCCCAGAACCGGGTGGCGGTCTCGAGCGTCGCCGCCCGCCCGGCGTCGCGGGCCGCCGCCCACCGGGTCTGCAGGATCGCCACGACGGGCCCGAGCCCCAGCGTCACCAGGACGAAGAGGAAGTGCGTCCCGGCGAGCAGCGCGAACTGCAGGCGGGCGGCGTCGACGGCGGTCATGCGGCTGACGCTAGGGCGCCCGAACCCCGCGGTCCCAGGGTTTTCGGGACCTTCGGGGGACAACCCTGAGCGATTTCGGGGGACTCCCCTACCCCGCGGGCGGCGTCAGGCGGCAGGGCGCTTGACGACGACCACGACCTCGATGGCCTGGCCGGCCCCGTAGCTCGGCGACAGGGTCCCCACGGCCTCCCAACCGTCCCGGCCGAGGTCGTTGAGGTCACGCTCCATCTGGGCGTAGTCGAAGCCGCGCATCGCGAGCTTGTAGGTGAGCACCTTGTGCTCCCACGCGGTGGTCGGTGCGGTCATGGTCGGTCTCCCTCGCTGATCGGTGCTGTCGGTGCTGTCGGTGCTGTCGGTGCTCCGGTGGGACGGTGCGCCCGTCCGGTCAGGCGCGCGCCGCCAGGGCGCTCCGCCACCCGATGCGGCCGCCGGTCTGCAGCAGCGCCCCGCGGTAGGCCCGCTCGCTCACGAGCAGGGCGACGACGGCGAACGCGGCGAGGATCAGCAGCGACACGACCGGCTCCCACCAGGCGGCGTCGCCGGACAGCACGCGCACGGGCATCGAGACGACGTTCGCCACCGGGACGTACGACAGGACCGTCTCGAAGGTGCCGCTGGCGGAGAACGTCAGGAAGTACACGCCCATGATCGCCATCGTCATCGGGGTGGTGGTGTGCTGCAGGTCCTCGGTGCGCGACGCGAGCGCACCCGCCACCGCGTACAGGGCCGCGAGGCCGAGGAAGCCGACGGCGAAGAAGAGCACGAACCAGACGAGCGACGTCGACAGCGACGGCAGGATCGACGCCGTCGGCGTGAACGACAGCGCGGCGAGGCCGACGGCCGCGAACACGACGTTCTGCGCCAGGGCCACGACCGAGCTGCCGAGGATCTTGCCGGCCAGCAGGTGCCGCAGCGGCACGGCGGTGGCCATGATCTCCACCAGGCGCGACTGCTTCTCCTCCACCACGCTGCCCGCGATCATCTGCCCGGAGCCGAGCGCCCCGATGAAGAACAGCAGGGCGAGGGCGAACGATGCGAAGAACAGCGTCTGCGAGTCCACGGCGTCGCCGTCGACCCGGTCGGTGGTCAGGGTGCCGCCCGCGGTGAGCTCGGCGGCGGTGGTGCCGGCCTCCTGCGCGTTGGCGTCGAGCGCCTGGGCGGCCACGCCGGCCGTGAGC
This sequence comes from Isoptericola sp. NPDC056578, assembly GCF_042793275.1. Classification (NCBI taxonomy): domain Bacteria; kingdom Bacillati; phylum Actinomycetota; class Actinomycetes; order Micrococcales; family Promicromonosporaceae; genus Isoptericola; species Isoptericola sp. NPDC056578. The sequence goes on along the minus strand of NZ_JBHTVC010000019.1, from coordinate 6,642 downwards.
AGGCGGGTCAGCGTGCTGTCGGGGGCCGCCTGGCCGGTGAGCACCCAGCCGCCGTCCGTCGACCCGGCGTCGCTCCCGTCGGCGGGGTGCAGCCAGGCGTCCGCGTCGCCGTCCGCGAGCGCCGCGCGGGCGGCCTCGTCGTCGGGCACCTCGAGGGTCGTGAGCTCGGCGCCCCCGCCCTGCTCCTCGGGGATCGCGGCCGCGGACTCGACGGACGCCGTCCCGGCGGCGTCCCCGGCCACGACGGCCACCGTGAAGCTCTCCGTCTTGCTGCCCTGCCAGGCCATGAACCCCGCCAGCGCGGCGATGATCGCGACCGAGACGAGCAGCCCCACGAGGAACGTCTTGTTGAGCGCGCGCACCACGATCTCGCGCTTCATCACGACGAGCCACGCACCGCGCGTGCTCTCCTCGCCGGTCCGGTCGAGGGTGCCCTGCGTGTCCGGGCGGGTGGGGGTGGTGGTGGTCATGCGTTGCTCCTTTCGCGCGAACGCTGCGGTGCCTCACTCCGGCACCCCTCGTTCCTCGGCGTACCTCCGCGGGGGCTCCGCGCGTTCACGCGGTCACCTCGCGGTAGATCTGGGCCAGCGTGGGCCGGACAGGGGTGAGCTCGCGGACGCCGCCGCGCTCGAGGCCGGTGGCGAGCAGGCGCTGCAGCGCCGCGTCGTCGGCCACCTCGAGGAGCGCGACGGACCCGTCGACGTCGACCGCGTGCACGCCGGGGACGCCGCGCACCCAGCCGGCGTCGCCGCCCGAGACGAGCCGGTGGCGCAGCGCACCGGTCCGCTGCAGGTCCGCCGGCGCGCCGTCCGCCATGACGCGACCGGACTTGAGGATGACGAGCCGCTCGCACAGCCGCTCCACGAGGTCGAGCTGGTGCGAGCTGAACAGCACGGGCACGCCCCGGGCGGTGTGCTCGGCGAGCAGGTCGACCATGCCGTCGACGGCGGCCGGGTCGAGGCCGCTGAACGGCTCGTCGAGCACCAGCAGCCGCGGCGTGCCCATCAGCGCGGCGACGATCTGCACGCGCTGCTGGTTGCCGAGCGACAGCTTCTCGACGTGCTCCTTGGACCGGCCGGCCAGGCCGAGCCGGTCGAGCATGTCGAGCACCTCGGCGCGGGCCCGCGGGGCCGCGATGCCGCGCAGGCGCGCGAGATAGACGAGCTGGTCGAGCACCGGCTGCTTCGGGTAGAGGCCGCGCTCCTCCGGCATGTACCCGAACGCGCGGCGGTCCGCGCGCGTGACCGGGTCGCCGCCGAACCGCACCTCGCCGGCCGTGGGCGCCAGGACGCCCATGATCATCCGCATGGTCGTCGTCTTGCCGGCGCCGTTGCCGCCGACGAACCCGGTGAGCAGCCCGGCCGGGGCCGCGAACGAGACGTCGTCGACGGCCGTGAGGTCGCCGAACGTCCGGGTCAGGCCCCGGACCTCGAGGAAGTCGTTGTCCATGACGACGACGCTACGGAACGCGGGCCCGGGACGGATCCGCCCGGCGGCGGAGATCCGCGCCTCCCCCGCGGGGCGGACCGGCGCGTCCGCGCACCCCCGACTTTCGTCGCGCGGCGGTCGACGGCGGTCGGTACCGGTCGGCGCGGAGCCCTGGCACCGTGCAGCGGGACGCACGATCCACCGGCGAGCACCCGGCGCCCCGACGAAGGAGAGCACGATGACGTTCACGAACCCGCAGGGCACCCGCGGCGCCCGTCAGCCCCGCGGCCGCTTCCTCGCCGGCAGGAACCGGCGGGCGGCGCGGCGCGCGGGCCGGGCCACCGGCGACCTGCTCGCCCTGACGACGATCGGCCGGAGGACCGGCCAGGAGCGGTCCACCCCCGTCGGCGGCTTCCCGGGCGGAGACGGCAGCTGGATCGTCGTCGCGTCCGCCGCCGGCGCCCGCGCGAACCCCGCCTGGTACCTCAACCTCGCGGCCCACCCCGACCGCGCGACCGTCACGACCGGCGGCCGGACCGTGCCCGTCGTCGCCGAGGAGCTGCACGGGGCCGAGCGCGCCGCCGCCTGGCGGACGGTCACGACCACGTCCCCCGGTTTCGCCGGGTACCAGGCCCGGACGGACCGCGAGCTGCCCGTCATCCGGCTGACCCCCGCGGCCAGACCCGTCGCCACCGAGCCCGGGAACGCGAGCGGGCCGACGATCGCACCGCGGCGCCGGTAGCGGTCGAACCGGTCGTCGCCCCGCGCCGAGGGGATGCCGGTGTCGAGGACGCCGAGCATCGCGCGCCGCCATCGCCCCTGCCGGACGAGCGCAGCGGCCTGCTGGTCCGTCAGACCGTGCTCGCGGCACCGTGCGACGGACACCAGGCCCCCCTGGAGCGCGGCGAGCCGGCCGAGCGACGAGGGGACCACGATCCGGCGGGGCATCGCACCAGCCAAGCCGAGCCGGGCGGCAGGCCGGCGGCGTCATCCACAGTTCCTCGACGTAGCACCCGGTGACGGTTCAGCAGCGGGAACCGTCACCAGGTACTACGTCAGGGCGCGGTGGTAGTAGACGACGGCCTGCACGCGGTCGCGCAGGTGCAGCTTGGCCAGCACGTTGGAGACGTGGGTCTTGACGGTGGCCTCGCCGAGGAACAGCTCGCCGGCGATCTCGGCGTTCGACAGCCCCTGGCCCACGAGCACCAGGACCTCCCGCTCCCGCGGGGTGAGGAGGTCCAGGGCGGCGTCCGGCCGCGACGACCCGACGGCCGGCGGGCGCGCCCGTCCGCCGCCCGTCCCCGCGACCATCCGGGCGATCACGCGCTTCGTGACCTCCGGCGCGAGCAGCGCGTGCCCGGCAGCGACGGTGCGGACGGCGTCCACCAGCCGGTCGGCGTCGGAGTTCTTCAGCAGGAAGCCGGACGCGCCGGCGCGCAGGGCGTCGTCCACGTAGGCGTCGTCGTCGAACGTCGTGAGCACGAGCACCTTGGCGAGGTCGTCCGCGACGATGCGGCGGGTCGCCTCGATGCCGTCCATCACCGGCATCTGGACGTCCATGAGCACGACGTCGGGGCGCAGCGCGCGCACCTGCTCCAGCGCCTGCGCGCCGTCGGCGGCCTCGCCCACCACCTCGAGGTCGGCCTCGACGCCCAGGATCATCGCGAAGCCGGACCGCACCAGCCGCTGGTCGTCGACGAGCAGCACCCGCACCGGCCTCCCGGAGGCGGCGTCGGGGCCGGTCACGGGCGGTCCTCGGGCAGTGGCAGGCGCACCCGCACACGGTAGCCGCCGGTGGCCCGCGGGCCGACGTCGGCGATCCCGCCGTGCGTCGCGACGCGCTCGCGCACGCCGACCAGGCCGAGCCCGGTCCCCGTGGAGCCGGGGCGCGGGCGGCCGTCGTCGAGCACCTCCACCTCGGCGAAGCCGTGCGGGAACCGGTCCGCGGACGGGTCGTCGCGCCGCGCCGGACGGCGGTCCACGCGCACGACGACGCGCGCGGACCGGGCCGTGGAGTGCTTGCGCACGTTGCTCAGCGCCTCCTGCGCGGTGCGGTACAGGCTGAGGCCGACGGGCGCGGGCACGGCGTCGACGGCGCCCGGCTCGGCGACGACCCGCACCTCGACGTCGAGCCCGGCGTCGTCCGCGAGGGACGGGACGTCGGCCAGCCCGGGCTCCGGCGCGCGCCCGCCGCCCGAGCCCGCGTCGCCCGGGCCGTCGCCGTCCTCGACCCCGCGCAGCGTGCCGAGCAGCCCGCGCATCTGGGCCACGGCCTCGCGCGACTCGCCCTCGATGGTGGCCAGCGGCGCGGCGGCCGAGGCCGGGTCGCCGGCCAGCATCCGCCGGGCGGCGGCGGCCTGGATGCCGATGACGGACACGTGGTGGGCGACGACGTCGTGCAGCTCGCGGGCGATGCGCAGCCGCTCGGTGACAACAGCCTGCCGCTGCAGCTCCGCCGTCTGGCGCTCGATGGTCGCGGCCTGGTCCTGGAGCTGCTCGCGCCGGCGCGCGCCGTGCCACATGAGCTGGCCGCCCACGACCGCCCCGTAGAAGTAGGCGAGGTTGATGAGCAGGTTGTACGCGGTGAACGCCACCCCCGGGTCGACCAGGCCGGGCCGCTCGTCGGCGAGCCCCATCTGCTCGACGATGCCGTCGATGCCGGCCCCGACGGCGAACTGCCAGGCCAGCCACCCGAACATCGCCAGCAGGGCGGCGCCCACGACGAGGGCCATCGCCTGCCGGTCGCGCGCCCACGCGACCGCGCTGAACAGCGCGACGAAGTAGACGACCTGCAGCGGCACGAGGATCGTCACCATCGGGACGGTCAGCCCGACCACGAGGAAGTGCACGTACACCACGGAGAGCACGACCAGGGGGAACCGCCGGCGCCACATGAGCGGCGCGGCGCCCAGGGCGGCGAGCAGGTAGAGCAGCCAGGTCGGGGCCTGCTCGTCCTCGAAGTACCCGAAGCTGCGGGCGAGCTCGGCGCCCACGAGGGAGACGACAACGAACGCCGCGCCCAGCCACAGGTCGTTGCGGTAGGCGCGGGCGGGGTCGGCGGGCACGCGCTCCCACCCCGAGTCGATCCCCCACCAGTCGGCGAGGCGCGCGGTCCACGAGGCGCGGTGCTGGGGCATCCGGTCAGCCTAGAGAGGGGAATGCGGTGGGCGCCTCCCCCAGGAGGTGGAAGTGTGGGCCCATGAGCCTCCCCACGTCGGCGGACTTCTGGATCTGCCGCACCTGCGCCGTCGAGCACTCCACCCGACCGGAGGTCTGCGCGATCTGCGCGGACGAGCGCCAGTGGGTGCCCGTGACCGGCCAGGCATGGACCACCCTGGACGAGCTCGCGGCCGAGGGCCTCGCCGTCGAGGTCGCCGAGCTCGAGCCCGACCTGCTCGCCCTGCACGCGACGCCGCACGTGGGCATCGGGCAGCAGGCGAAGGTGGTGCGCACCGACGCGGGCGCGCTGCTGTGGGACCCGCTCGGCTTCGTGGACGACGTGGGCGTCGCGGCGGTCGTGTCGGCCGCCGCGGGCGGCGACGTCGTGATCGCCGCCAGCCATCCGCACATGTTCGGCGTGCAGGTGGAGTGGAGCCGCCGCCTGGCCGCGGCCACCGGCCGCGACGTGCCTGTCCTGGTGAGCGAGGCCGACGCCGGCTGGGTGGCCCGCCCGGACGCCGTGATCGAGACGTGGTCGCCGGACGCGTCCGGCGAGCGCGAGGTGCTGCCCGGCGTCGTGCTCAGCCAGCCGGGCGGGCACTTCCCCGGCTCGGCGGTGGTGCACTGGACCGGTGCCGACGGGCGCGGCGTGCTCCTGTCGGGCGACACGATCTTCGCCAACCCGGACCGCACGGCGAGCTTCATGCGCAGCTACCCCAACCGCATCCCGCTGTCGGGCACGGTCGTGACGCGCGTCGCCGAGCACGTGGCCCGCCGACCGTTCGACCGGCTCTACAACAACTTCGACGGGGTGATCCCGGCCGACGCGCGCGACGTCGTGCTGCGCTCCGCCGAGCGGCACGCGGCCTGGGCGCGCGGCGACTTCGACCACCTCACCTGATCACCGCGCCGCCGGCTCGACGGCGCCGCCGGCCGGGTCCGCCGCAGGCTCGACGGCGGGCGCGGGCGAGCCGTGACCCGGACGTACACTCCCGGGGTGAGCCAGCCGTCCACGTCCCCGCCCAGCACCGGCTCGGGACGGGCGGCCGGGGTGGCGCTCGCGATCGTCGCCGGTCTCGCCGCCGCGCTGCAGAGCCGGGTCAACGGCTCGCTCGCCACCGCGATGGACAGCCCTTTCGTCGCGGCGTTCTTCTCGTTCAGCTCCGGCCTGGTGCTGCTGCTGGTCGCTCTGGCGTTCTCGCCGACGGGGCGCGCCGCGGTGCGCCGCGTCGGGACGGGGCTGCGCACCGGCGGCCTGCGCCCGTGGGAGTGCCTCGGCGGTCTCGGCGGCGCCTTCTTCGTGATGTCGCAGGGCCTGACCGTCGACGTCCTCGGCGTGGCGGTCTTCACCGTCGCCCTGGTGGCCGGGCAGTCGGTGAGCTCGCTCGTCATCGACCGGGTCGGCATCGCCCCCGGCGGCGTCCGCCTGGTCACCCTCGGGCGCGTGCTCGGCCCGGCCCTCACCGTCGTCGCGGTGGTGGTCGTCTCCGGCGCGGGGGCGTCCACGGCGGCGCTCGCCCTCGCGCTGTTCCCGCTGGTGGCGGGGGTGCTGCAGTCGTTCCAGCAGGCCCTCAACGGCAGGGTGCGGTCGGCGGTGCGCGTCACGACCCCGGCGGGCGCCCGGGCCCGGCTCGGCGGGGACGGCGGGGTGATCGCGGCGACCGTCGTCAGCTTCGTCGTGGGCACGGCGGCCCTGCTCGTGGTCATGGGCGTCGCGCTCGCCGTCGGCGGTGCCCCGGCGGGAGGCCTGCCGCCGGACCTCCTGCTCTACTCCGGCGGCCTGCTGGGCGTCACGTTCATCGCCCTGCAGGCGGCCGTCGTGCAGCGCATCGGCGTGCTGCTGCTCGGGCTGGGCATGATCGCGGGCCAGGTGGTGGGCGCGCTCGTGCTCGACGTGCTCTCCCCCGCCGTCGCGCCGCCCGGCGCCGCGACGTACGTCGGCGCGGCGCTCACCCTCGTCGCCGTCGCCGTCCCCCTTCTCGAGGGCGCGCTGCGCCGACGCTGACCGCCCGAACGGCCCGGGACGCGCCGACGCCGCCACGACCAGGGCGGTCG